>NZ_JAKGAY010000020.1:0-64653 GCF_021532545.1 Halomonas sp. Cn5-12 | reverse complement strand
CCCGTTACGCCTGACGACCATAGCGAGCGTGAACCACCTGATCCCATGCCGAACTCAGCAGTGAAACCGCTTAGCGCCGATGGTAGTGTGGGGTCTCCCCATGCGAGAGTAGGTCATCGTCAGGCACCTATACCGCAAAAAACCCAGCCAAACGGCTGGGTTTTTTGTTGCGCCGAAGAAAAGCCCCGAACACAGCATGTTCGGGGCTTTTTGCTGTGGGCATGCTCCGTCCGGGGGGGATCGGCAATAAAAAGCCGCCCGTTAGGGGCGGCTAAATAGGTTACTAAACGATTAGCGGTGGTACTGTTTCTCGCGTTCAGGCTGCCATAGAATGGCGTCTACCCGTAAACGGGTTGCCTGTCGGTTAGGCAGTGGCCAATCGATAGTATCGCCTACCTTCACACCTAAAAGACTAGCACCGATGGGGGCCATAATGGAGATGGCATCTTCGGTGTTACCGAGAGAGTGCGGGTAAACCAGTGTACGTACTATCTGCTGATTACGCGTGAGATCGGTAAACTGAATTTGGCTATTCATGCTCACAACGTTATCAGGAATCTCTTCGGGATTGACTATTTCCCCGTGACTAAGCTCATCTTGTAACAGCTCAGCCACCATTTGATCCTTTTCAGTCGCTGCATCAATCAGGCGCTGCAAGCGGTCTGCATCAAGCCGATTGATTATAAGGGGAGGTCGCTGCCCCATGATGCTCTCCTTGGCAAACGCAGTAGCAAAAGGCTGGTTGCGTCGTTATACAAATGGTGTTGAATGACATAAAAAAAGCCCTCTCCATAAAGAAAGGACTGTCGAGATATCAAGCTAGTAGTGTACGACACTTCGAACGAAAAGACGACGCGCTTAGAGTGAGGTGCGCATAAAGTGCTATGATGCAGGCCGCCACGCGAGCAAGCTGTTATATCGCGTTTATGGGTTGCAGATTATGTTAGAGGTGAAAGGTGAGTGACACGGTACCCACGTCATGGCTTGTTTACTGCCGGCCAGGTTTTGAACACGATGCGTTGGCAGAGATGCAGCACCATGCGAAGCAACAGGGGGTTCCCTGTGAGCCGATGCAAGGTGAAGGCTGGGTAAGTTTAACGCGCCATGATGGCGAGGCGATAAATGATTTACACCGTCAGGCAGCCTTTAAACGGCTCATATTTGCGAGGCAAAGTTTAGCAGCGCTGCCCGCGTTGACCCTGTCTCGGGATGATCGGCTTACGGCGATTTTAGATCAGGTCAAAGCAAGCCGCTGGAGCTTTGAAGAAATTTGGCACGAAACGCCGGATACTAATGATGGCAAAGCGCTAGCCGGATTAATTAAAGCGCTGACAAAACCTCTTCAGAGTATGTTGAAAAAGCGTGGTGCATTACGGGGTAAGGCGGGGGCTCGCCGCTTGCATATTTTTTGGACAGACGGTGATCGTGTGCAGCTAGGCATGAGCTTTCCCGATAACCGCAGTGAGTTAATTAACGGAATTCGTCGCCTGCGTTTTCCATCCAGAGCGCCTAGCCGTTCAACGTTGAAGCTCGAAGAAGCCTGGCACGAGTTTATCCCCCGGGGAGAGTGGGACGAGCGCCTAGCTACGCATATGCAGGCGGCTGATTTAGGCGCAGCGCCAGGTGGCTGGACATGGCAGCTTGTGCAGCGCGGTATGTATGTCTATGCCATCGATAACGGCCCAATGGACAAACAGCTCATGGCCACCGGGCAGATCGATCACTTACGTGAAGATGGCTTTACCTGGGAGCCGCCCCAGCGTTTGGACTGGCTGGTGTGTGACATCGTCGACAAGCCAGTGCGGGTCTTGGCCATGGTTGAGCGCTGGCTGACGCGCAAGTGGTGCCGGGAGGCCATTTTTAACCTCAAGCTGCCGATGAAAAAGCGCTGGTATGAAGTAACTCGCTGTTTGGCAACGCTAGAAGAAGCGTTAGCGACAGCGGGCGTAGGGGCCACTATTCGTTGTCGCCACCTCTACCATGATCGGGAAGAGGTGACGGTATACGTTAGGCTGGCTCACTAACCTGGCAGGTATCCGCCGCTGGGCTAGTAGCCTGGCTCATAAATGCGGATGGTTTCGTCTTCGGTAAGTAGCGGTAAAATACGCTGCATTGCCATGGCGCGCTCTTCACTGGCGTGCCACTCTTTCCAAGCGCGCAAGTCGCGCCATTTGGTAATCATTAAACGGCGGTCTGTGTGGCCAAGCTCAACCAAGGTTTCACCACCAACGAAGCCTCTAACGCCCAGTGACACACGCATTGCTTCGCGCGCTGCTTGTTCATATTCGTCCTCTAAACCGGGCATAATGCGCCGTTCAATGATGATTTTTATCATAGTGTCTGTTTCCTAACCGAGAGAGTCGATGACTGATAATACCGATGACCACAACGCGTTTGACGCTGAACTAGATACCACCGGGCTGTATTGCCCTGAGCCTATTATGCTGATGCATAATAAAGTCCGTGATATGACAGCAGGCCAAGTATTGAAGGTCGTGGCAACCGACCCTGCGACTACGCGCGATGTGCCAAAATTTTGTCAATTTTTAGGGCACGAGCTGATAGATAAAAATATCGCAGACGATCAGTACGTCTACTTTATCCGCTTAGCGTGATCTTGTGGAGCCAAAGCAAGGCGCTCAACGACTAAGGGTGTAGCGCCTTGCCTATTATCGCTAAGCGTGATCACTACTCGGCACTACCATCATGGCGAGTGCCTCAAGCGTGGCTGGATCCTCTTCCAGAATGCGATTAGCAATATGGCGTTGGAAGAAATAGACGGTTTGATGCCGAGAATGCGCGTCGTACAAGCACTTGTCGCCCAGTAAAATGGGGGTCATGGTGGCTTTTTGCTCGTCTGCCACCATCGCTTCTATGCTGCCATCACTATACAGCCGCCATCCGTACACAGGCTTCATGTGCCATGGCGCATTAGGGTGGTTCATGCAGAGTGCATGTGTGCCCAAAGTATCAGGAAGCTGTTGAATCAGCGTAATTTCGCTAGAAGCCTCATACTCAAAATAGCTGGCAGCGGCGTTTAGCTCATCGTACTTATGGTCAGGGGGAAGCTCGAAAATTTCGTCGGTTTCAGGGTCTCGGTAGCCGACGAAGAAACCACTTTCATGGCTATCCAGCTCATGGCAGGCCGCCAGCGACTCCATCCAAGGAACAAGCCCCACAACGTTGCCATCTTCCCTAAGCCCCCAGGCAAGAATGGGCAGGCCGTAGTAGGTGTCGGGACTCGCAGCGAGCTGGTAGACCATCTCTAAGCCATCTAGCTCTGGTGCTAAACGAACTAAACACTTTCGCGCCTGCTGACGCTGACGCACGGTTTCCAGGTCGATGACCTGGGCAGAGCGAGTTGACAGGGGTGCGCCCATGGTGTCCCTCCTTGTACTGCGTGGTCACGACATTGGCAGACAGTGAACACCGCCTGCCGCTACCTTCACCAATAGCACAGCTTGAGCGCGAGGTTAAGCGTAAACATGATTTTTAATCGACATCACAGGCAGAAAATGCCGCTTTTAGTTGCTGGCGCTCCTCCAAAGCATTCTGAAATTGTAGCCAAGGTGCCTCAGGGTTACTCACTCATAGAGAACCACGAAGTTTGATAGGCCGTAATAGCCTCAGGGGAGGAAATAGGGTGAACGTCAATTAATTGATTGACGTGGGTCAGCCACTGTTCAGACTGCTGCGCCAGGCTTGGTCGGCGCTGTTGTCACCACATCCCTCCAGAAATAGGCTCGCCGAAGCGGCTAGCCACTTGCCGTAACGTTGCTTGGGGACTCCTGTTGGCTGATCGTTTTTAATCGCCAAGCCAGCAATATAGCGGCTGTGCTGAGACCAGCAATCAGCCCAATCCAGTAACCGTGTACACCCATTGGTTCAGACACACCTCCCAAGCCATAGGCTCCTAACCAGTGTCCGCCCCCTAAGCCCACAATCCAATAAGAGAGCACGGTGATGACCATGACGATGCGCGTGTCTTTATAGCCGCGTAGTGCCCCTGCCAAATTCACCTGCAAAGAATCCGACAGCTGAAAAACAACCGCTAACGCGATAATGGTTAATGCTAATGCCTGGATCTCAGTATTGGATGTGTAGAGTGAAATCACTGTTGGGGCCGTAAACCACAATAGCGTGCTATTGATCGCCGCAACGATGACGCTAATCGTAATGCCATTCCAGGCAACTTTACGTGCCATGGCTAAGCGTCGCTGGCCCAGCGTATTACCTACTCGAACGGTCAACGCCATGCTTAACGACATGGGCAGCATAAACAGAATGGTGGTGTAACTGAGGGCGATTTGGTGCGCACCTACAGTAACTTCTCCAAAGCTGGCTATAAAAAGCGCGATCAGAGTAAATAGAGTGACTTCAACAAAAATCGCGACGCCGATAGGCACACCCACCACCACAAGTTCACGAATGCCCGCCAATTGTGGCGGCGTAAGCTGCTCCCAAAGTGAAACGCTGCGGTAGGTGTTTCCGCGTCTTGTATAAAGCGCCATCGCGATGGCCATTGTCCACATCGAAATAGCGGTAGCAATACCGCAGCCAAAAGCCCCCAGCGCCGGTAGCTGTTGCAAGCTATTAGGGATGCCAGTACCCAATAGATTGACTAGGCCATCACCACCGTAAATGAGCAAATAGTTAAAGGGAATGTTAACGGTAAGGCCCACAAGGCTGATCCAGAGAGCAGGGCGAGTATGATTCATGCCATCTGAAAAGGCGCGTAACGCTTGAAAAAGCGCGATCCCAGGCATTCCAAAAGCAACGGCGCTTAGATAAGCCGCCGACTCCTGTGCAACACCAGGAGGAACGTTCATCAGTTCAAAAATAGGTGTAACGGCGACCCATAATAAACCTGCGGCAGTGATGCCTAATGCCAACGCCACCCAAAGGGCTTGATGTACGGCTGGGCGTATATCGTTATTGCGCTGGCCGCCTAATAAGTGCGCCACGATCGGCGTTAGCCCCATCAGCGTGCCGGTCATAAACAGCATCAGCGGCATCCATAAGCTTGAGCCCACTGATACGGCGGCTAAGTCCGTTGCGTTGTGTCTACCTGTCATCATGACATCGACAACGCTCATGCCCGCCTGGGCTAGCTGGGCGCCGCAAATAGGCAAGGCCAGCGCAACAAGTGTGCGAGTTTCTGGCCAATAGATGGATTTGATATCGCTAGTAAAGCCGCCCAAGGTATGGCTCCCCTTTAGCCAAGAGACCTAAGAAAGGCCGATAGAGTAGCAGGAGTCGCTGCGCTTTGCTGTCTCCTCTTTAGCTGGTTAAGCCACAGCGGGTATACTGCGCGAAATGCATGGGAAAAGTGGCAATATGGTGATTGAAGAGCAAGAGCGTTGGACCCTGGGCGATATTATGGCGCTGTTTGATGGCGTCTTTGCGGCGCATTACCAGACGCGTTTGATAAAAGGAGGCGATGAGCCGCTGTATCGACCAGCCACCGATCAAACGCCTTATCATCAGGTCATTTTTGCGCGTGGTTACTTTGCCAGTGCGCTACATGAAATCAGCCATTGGTGTATTGCGGGCAAAGAAAGGCGACTGTTAGAAGATTATGGCTATTGGTACTTGCCCGATGGCCGTAACGGCCAAGAGCAGCAAGCATTCGAAAATGCTGAAATTGCTCCTCAGGCGCTGGAACAGCTATTCACCCAGGCCTGCGGGCGTACCTTCCACGTGAGCGTGGATAACCTAGGGGGCGAAGTAGAGGTAGATCGAGATGCCTTTGCGCAGAGAGTCGCTGCCCGGGCGCAGCGCTATTTAGCAGAAGGGTTGCCGCAACGCGCCAATGCGTTTTACTTAGCTTTGGCGCGCTACTATCAGCAGGGCAATACGTTGGAACAGGCAATAGCCGCAGGCAGAGCGCTGCTAGCAGCCACTGAAGTTAGCGCTTAATCTTTTTCATTAAGCTGTTGGTGCAACGTGAGCATCACCTTAACTTCGTGCTCTGGACGCATTGGCTCTAAGCCCAAGTCGTTAAACATCTCGCTACGTAGGCGGTGCCATTCACTAGAGCTGATCTGATCGTAAAGTACCCCTGCGGGTGCCAGCTCTACAAAAGGGTCCAGGCCGTAGGTGTCAAACAAACGCGCCAGCGCGGCCTCATCTTCGCCGTTATCGCTGGTGTATAGCGTGGCAGAGAAGTGGTCGTTCTCTAATTCACGAATCACATCTAGAGGGCTGACGCCTAGGCTCTCTAACTCCTCAATGCTGTAAGCGCCCATCACATTGCTATCTTCGGTGATCCAGCTGTCGTCCGGCTGGATCAGCGTTTGTTTGATTCGTCCGTCGGGTAACGACCACGCAATAGAGAGCGGCAAGCCATTATCTTCGCCTATTTCAATGGCAATAAATCCAGGATAGTCAGCCACGCAGTTGCTCCTTTTAAGCGTCCGCTTCAATTCGGAAAAAACGCTGGGCGGTGCGAGTGGTCGCCACGCCAAGCTCGGTATCACTCACGTCATGCCAGCGGGCTATTTCTTTAACAATCCAGGGCAGTAGTGCTGGTTCGTGGCGGCGTCCCTTCAATTTAGCAGGCAAATTGCGGGGCAGTAGGTAAGGGCAGTCGGTTTCCACCATCAGGCGGTCTAGCGGTATATCGCGCACCATGTCGCGCAGGTGATGGCCTCTGCGCTCATCGCATATCCAGCCTGTCAAACCAATGTGCAGATCTAAATCAAGATAGCCATGCAGCGTCTCTTGGTCTGCCGTAAAGCAGTGTATAACCGCTTGGCTAATATCATTTCGCCAACTGCGCAGTATGTCTTGCATTCGCTTGCCAGCATCCCGCTCATGCAAAAACAGCGGCAGGCCGCTTTCTGCTGACAGAGCCAACTGCGCCTCGAACGCACGCTCCTGCTGCTCTGGGGTTGAAAAGTTGCGATTAAAATCTAACCCGCACTCGCCAACCGCCACAACCTCCGGCATACGGTAAAGCTGCCGCATTTCTTGGGCGACCGTGTCATTCCACCCACTGGCATCATGGGGATGAACGCCCGCCGTTGCGTAGACCCCCGTGTACTGCTGAGCCATCTGCACGGCCTGCTTAGCATGGGCGACATCGGTGCCGGTCACGATAAGCGTCGTGACATTGGCTGCCTTGGCCCGCGCCAGCACGTCACCCAGGTCGCGCTGAAAACTTTCGTGGGTCAAATTCGCGCCAATATCCACTAAAGGCGTCGAAGGGCGAAATTGCAGTGCTTCGGGTAAAAACGTATCGGCCTCAGTGCTTGCCAAACTGTATTCCTCCGCCATGTGTCATTAACGCTATTGTAACGCTGGCGGCCCACAACCACTAATGCTCCTACCGTTCACACACAGTACGAATGGCACGAATTGCAAAAAAACTGGCTTGTTAGGTAAACAGAAACCGAGTGTTTACTTTTACTATGCAGGTGGTTCATCGCATAAATGCACAGTAAATACTGGCTTAATAACAACAATAGACAGGTATATATCATGCAGCTATCACGTCGCTTCGCAATGACAGCACTATCAGCAGCGGTACTTACGGCAGTCTACGCGCCTCAAGTAACGGCCAATGAGGGCATCTCTGATAATGAGATTCGGATTGGCTATTTGGCTGATATGTCAGGCGTTTACCGTGACCCCATCGGCCCGCTTGGCGAGGATGCCATTCATATGGCGATAGAAGATGTTGGCGGTAGCGTGCAGGGTGCCAATATCGTTGTTTTTAGTGCCGATGACCGAAATAGTCCCGATGTTGGCTCTAGCGTCGTACGTGAATGGATCGATGAGCGCAACGTCGACATGGTCACAGGTTTAGTGGCGTCATCGGTCACATTAGCGGCAGTAAGTTTGTTGCAAGAGGCCGATAAGCTGGGCCTAGTGAATGGCGCGGTTTCATCCGGTGTTACCAATGAGCACTGCTCGCCTAATCATATCCACTGGGTTTACGACACCTGGGCAATGTCCAATGGTACCGCCAAAGCGATTACGCAAGAGGGCTATAAAAACTGGTACCTACTCAGCGCTGACTACTCGTTTGGGCATGCGCTAGAAGCGGACGTTGAACGTATAGTGACTGAAAATGGCGGAACCATTGTAGGCCGCGCTCGCCATCCATTCCCCAATAACGATTTCTCATCGTTCATGTTACAAGCGCAAGCCTCTGGCGCAGATGTCATTGCCTTAAACAATGCCGGTGGCGACACCATTAACGCGGTACAAACAGCGGGTGAGTTTGGTATTACCCAGGCCGGCCAGGTGCTGGCAGGTATGGTGCTGTTTAGTACCGATATCCGCAGTATTGGTCTTGAGAATGCGCAAGGGCTGCAGTTTACCAAGGCGTGGTATTACGACCTTAACGAAGAGACGCGGGCCTGGGCAGAACGTTTTCGTGAGCGCACAGGCAGCATGCCGACCATGGTTCACGCCGGGATTTATTCCAGCACGCGCCACTATCTAGAGGCCATTGCAGCGGTGGGTACCGACGATACACAGACGGTGCGCCAGCAGATGGCCGATACGCCGATTAACGATATTTTTGCCAAAAATGGCTATATCCGTGAAGACGGCCGTATGGTGCATGATATGTATCTCGTCGAAGTGAAAACGCCAGAAGAGTCGGCCGATGCAGACGACCTTTTCCGCGTCGTGCGCACTATCCCAGCAGAGGAAGCGTTCCGGCCGCTGTCTGAAAGTGTCTGCCCACTGGTAACGGGTTAATTCATCGCTGAAGCCTTTTAGACCATAACAACAAGGACTTAGCATGACGCTTACCAACTCAATCCACCGTAATACCATTGGCGCTGCGCTTAACCGCAGCGCTCGCAAATACCCCCAGCAGCTTGCGCTTCGCTTTGCTGACCGTTCATGGAGCTATCAAGCCCTTAACGTGGCCGCTAACCAAGTGGCTAACGCTCTTTTAGAGGCGGGGCTTGTCCCGGGAGACCGACTAGCGGTATACGGAAAAAACTCAGATGCCTATGTGATTGCCTGGCTGGCAGCGGTTAAGGCTGGGCTGGTGCATGTCCCGGTCAACTTTGTCCTGAGCAGTGAAGAGCTTGGCTACATTTTGCAGCAATCAGGCACTAAGGGAGTACTGAGTGATGCCTCACTTGCTGACAAAGTGCGCGAGGCCACTCAGGCAATCACGCTGACGGTGAATGGCACCTTGCATGCTGTGGAGCCTGGCGGCTTCGACGTATTAGCCAGCGTCGGGTCGTCCCACTCAAGTAATGAGCCCGACGTGGCGCTAGAGGGGAGTAGCCTTGCCCAGCTGCTCTACACCTCGGGTACGACCGCCGCGCCCAAGGCCGCGATGATGAGCCATCAGGCGTTAATGGCAGAGTATATGGCGTGCATGGTAGAGCTGGATATTAAAGGCAGTGAGGCGATGTTGGCCGCGTTGCCGCTTTACCACTCGGCACAAATGCACGTGTTTTTGATGCCCGCGTTACTGCTTGGTGCCCCGGTTATTCTCCTGGAAGCGCCAATGCCAGACAGCTGCTTAGCCGCCATTGCTCAGCACCAGATTACCTCATTTTTTGCACCGCCGACGGTATGGATTAGCCTCTTACGCCATCCCCAGTTCGGCCAGCACGACCTCTCTACCCTGCAAAAAGCCTATTACGGTGCCTCTATTATGCCGGTACCTGTACTGGAAGAGATGCAGCAGCGCTTTCCTGGCGTGGGCTTATACAACTGCTACGGCCAGAGCGAAATAGCCCCATTAGCGACTGTTTTACGACCTGAAGAGCATGCGGAGCGCCCGGCATCGGCGGGCCGCCCGATCCTTACGGTAGAAACGCGCATCGTCGATTTAGAAGGGAACGACGTTGCCCCTGGTGAACATGGTGAAATTGTGCATCGCTCGCCGCAGCTAATGGTGGGTTACTGGGATAAGCCCGCGATGACCGCTGAAGCGTTTCAAGGCGGCTGGTTTCACTCAGGAGATGTCGGCTATATCGACGAGGCGGGTTACCTATATATCGTAGATCGTATTAAAGACGTCATTAATACCGGCGGTGTGTTGGTGGCTAGCCGAGAAGTGGAAGAGGCACTCTTTAAGCACGCGGCGATTGCTGAGGTCGCCGTGATAGGCCTTCCCGATGAGAAGTGGATTGAAGCGATTACGGCAGTGGTGGTGCTGAAAGAGGGGCAGGAGGCGAGCGAGCAGGAACTGATTCATCACACCAAAAGCATTGTGGCGCCCTATAAAGTGCCTAAACGGATTGTCTTTACTGACGCGCTCCCGAAAAGCACGGCAGGGAAAATTTTAAAGCGCCACCTGCGCCAAGAGTTTAAGGAGTCATGATGGACGAGCAGACACACGCGCTTTTTCACACCATGATTACCCGCTGCTTAGCACAGGAAGTGGCACCGTTTTACCCGCAGTGGGAAGACGCAGGAGAAATACCACGCTCTTTATGGAAGGCGCTGGGCGCCGCTGGGCTGTTAGGCATTGATTTAGACGAAGCGTATGGCGGTTCGGCGGCCGATATTGCGGTGACTCAGCTGGCACTAGAGGAGATGTCTCGCCAAGGTTTTGGTGGCCTTGCCAGTGCCTACAACATTCACGCCAATATCGTTATGCCCTATGTGCAGAACTTGGGGTCGCCTGAACAGAAAGAGACATGGCTACCGCGCATGGCGCAAGGTGATTGCTTAGGAGCGATTGCCATGAGCGAACCCCACGCAGGCAGTGATTTAGCGGCGATGAAAACCCGAGCCACGCGTATAGACGATGGTTGGCTGCTCAACGGTAGCAAACTGTTCATCACCAACGGCCAAGTGGCTGATTTGGTAATCGTATGCGCGAAAACAGACCCCAGCGCTGGCGCAAAAGGGGTCTCACTGTTTTTGGTGGACACCGCGTTACCCGGATTTTCTCGTGGTAAGCCGATCAAAAAAATTGGCCAGCACGCTAGTGATACGGCGGAGCTGGCCTTTGATCAACTGAAACTGCCTGCTAATGCGCTATTAGGTGAAGAGGGCGAAGGGTTTCGCTACCTCATGCAAGAGCTGCCCCGGGAGCGTTTAGGCGTGGGTGCCCAAGCCTTGGGGGCAATAGAGGGTGCGCTAGCGCTAACGCTTGAGTACGTCACCCAGCGGGAAGCCTTTGGCCAGCGAATCGCCGACTTTCAAAATACCCGCTTTACGCTGGCGCAGATTAAAGCCCAGCT
Source organism: Halomonas sp. Cn5-12 (assembly GCF_021532545.1). Taxonomy (NCBI): domain Bacteria; kingdom Pseudomonadati; phylum Pseudomonadota; class Gammaproteobacteria; order Oceanospirillales; family Halomonadaceae; genus Halomonas; species Halomonas sp. Cn5-12. The sequence continues at coordinate 53,482 of NZ_JAKGAY010000020.1, read as the reverse complement.
TGAAATGGCAAGAGCCTATTTCGATCAGTGCGTCGAACGGTATCGACAAGGCACCATGAGTAGCACCGATGCGGCTATTCTCAAGTTACAGCTGAGCGAACTGCAGTGCCATGCGATTGATCGCTGCTTGCAGCTGTTTGGTGGCTACGGCTACACCCAGGAGTACCCCATTTCACGCTTTTATCTGGATGCACGGGTACAAACGATTTACGCCGGCAGCTCCGAGATCATGAAAGAGGTGATCGCACGTTCGCTGCTGGGCAAGGCCCCGTAATGCAAGGACCTGTGATGTTAGGACCTGAGTATTGTTAACAAGGAGCATGTATGCAGCTGGATAGCGTAGTTATTGTGGGCGGTGCACGCACGGCCATCGGCGCTTTTGGTGGGGCGCTGTCATCCTTTGCCCCGCATGAGCTAGGTACCCTTACGGCCATAGAAGCGCTGCGCCGAGCAGGGGTGGAAGGCAATGACATTGACCACTCTGTGTACGGTCATATTATCACCACCGGCCCTGAAGATGCCTATTTGGCCCGCCATATTGCACTCAATGCAGGCGTCCCAAAAGAAGCCGGTGCCTTTAATGTCAATCGGCTGTGCGGCTCCGGTGTGCAAGCGGTGGTGTCAGCTGCGCAGCAAATTGCCTTAGGCGACAGCCGACTTGCCTTAGCAGGTGGTGCCGAAACCATGTCCCGTGGTGCCTATGTGTTAGCCCCCCAGGCGCGTAACGGTATTCGTATGGGCGACACAAGCATTCAAGATTTAACCCTTGGCGTGCTTAGCGACCCGTTCGGCAGTGGCCATATGGGGATCACTGCTGAAAATATTGCTCAGCAGTACGGGCTGAGTCGCGAACAGTTGGATCAGTTCGCCCTCGATAGCCACCAAAAAGCGGCACAGGCCATTTCAGAAGGGCGTTTTGATACTCAAATCGTGCCAGTCGAGGTGACGAAAGGGAAGCAAACGCTGACCTTTGCCCGTGATGAGCATGTCCGTGAGGGCGTTGAACTTGGCGATTTAGCGCGTCTCAAACCTGCGTTCAAACGCGACGGCGTGGTCACGGCTGGCAACGCCTCGGGTATTAATGATGGCGCGGCTACGCTGGTCTTGGCTCATGCCGAAGAGGCACAGGCGCGGGGGCTGACGGTACGTGCTCGGCTGCGGGTGGCCACCACGGCGGGGGTCGAACCATCGCTAATGGGGTTAGGGCCTATTCCAGCAGTCAAGCGCTGCCTTCAGCAGGCAGGGCTTACGATCAACGACATCGATGTGATTGAATCCAATGAAGCGTTTGCGGCCCAAGCGATGGCGGTGGCATCGACGCTTGGTTTTCCATTGGAAAAGTTAAATCCCAATGGCGGGGCGGTTGCCCTTGGCCACCCCGTGGGGGCGACAGGCGCTATCTTAATCTTGAAAGCGCTGCATGAGCTGGAGCGTATTCAGGGGCGCTATGGGCTCATTACGCTCTGCATTGGCGGTGGGCAAGGTATCGCGCTATTGATCGAGCGCTAAGCCGCACCGGGTATCTAACAACAATCAAAGGTATGTCTTATGTCGACGATAACGCCAAAACTGCTTCCTTCTACGTCCTCTGCCACCAACCCTCCCATGCTGATCAAGGATCTGCTGGAGTCCGGTGTGCGCATGGCGGGCAACAACCAAATTGTGTATCGCGATCAAAGCCGCCACGACTACCGCCGATTTCAAGAGCGGGTCCATCAACTGGCTCATCTGTTGACGGTGCAGGGAGTGCAGGCAGGAGATGTGGTGGCGGTGATGGATTGGGACAGCCACCGCTATCTGGAATGCTTCTTCGCCATTCCCATGATAGGTGCGGTGCTGCACACGGTGAACGTCCGCCTGGCACCCGAACAGATTCTCTACACCATGCAGCATGCGGAAGACGTCTTCGTGCTGGTGCATGAGGACTTCGTGCCTCTGCTGGAGCCGCTGGCGCAGCAACTTCCCGATATTCGTGGCTACGTGCTTTGTCAGGAAGAGCGCCGTGACGTCTCGACGTCGCTGCCACTGGTGGGGGAGTACGAGGCCCTGCTGGCTGACCAGCCCAGCCATTATGATTTCCCCACGTTCGATGAAAATGGCGTGGCCACGCTGTTCTACACGACCGGCACGACCGGCAACCCGAAAGGGGTGTTCTTCACTCATCGTCAGCTGGTGTTGCACACGCTGGGCGAGACCAGCACGTTCCAGGCGCCTGGCTTCGAGCTGTTGAACCGAGACAAGGTGTATATGCCCATTACGCCGATGTTTCACGTGCATGCCTGGGGCGTCCCTTACACCGCCACGCTGCTGGGCGCGACGCAAGTGTACCCGGGCAAATACGAGCCGGAGATGCTGGTGAAGCTGCTGGTCAGTGAAAAGGTCGATTTTTCTCACTGCGTACCGACACTGCTCAACATGGTGGTGAGCGCGGAGGCCATCGCGACGAAAAAAGTCGATTTGACTGGCTGGAAAGTGCTGGTCGGAGGTAGCGCCTTGACCCAGGCGTTGGCAAGCCGTGCCTGGGCGCTTGGGATCGACACCCGCAGCGCTTATGGCATGTCGGAAACGTGTCCTCTGCTCACTGCCGATATCTTGCCGAAGGAGGTTGCGGAGGCTGACTTCGAAAGCCAGTTGCCGTGGCGCTGTAAAGCAGGGCTTCCGGTGCCGTTTGTAAGGCTGCAGGTGGTCGATGTTGACGGCCAGCCGCTCCCCCACGATGGCAAAAGTGTCGGGGAGGTGCGTGTCCAAGCCCCGTGGCTAACCCAGGCTTACTATAAAGAAGAAAAGCGTAGTGAGGAGCTGTGGCGGGATGGCTGGCTGCATACCGGAGATGTGGGTTCTCTGGATGAGCATGGTTTCCTAGCAATTAGCGACCGTATTAAAGATGTCATTAAAACCGGAGGCGAGTGGCTGTCCTCGTTGGAGCTGGAAAGCTATATCAGCCAGTGTCCTGGTGTTGCCGAAGTGGCGGTGATAGGCGTGGCAGATGATAAGTGGGGAGAGCGCCCGGCCGCGCTGGTGGTGCCCAGTGATCTCAAACAGCCGCCTACCGTAGAGGCTATCCAGGGCTTTATGGAACAGTTTGTGGCGCAAGGCAAACTCAACCGTTGGGGTGTTCCCTCTCTGATTCGTATCGTCGATGAAATCCCTAAAACCAGCGTCGGCAAGCTAGATAAAAAGCGCATTCGTACCGAGATATAAGCGCGAACCTCTCACCTTGTCGCCTGTGCTTTACGGTAGGCGGCAGGGGAGTTGCCTGTCCACTGCTTAAAGGCGCGGCTAAAGCAGGCTAAGTCCTCAAAGCCAAGCGTTTCTGCAATGGAAGATAGCGTACGCTGGCTTCGGGTCAGCGCTTGAATAGCGTAGTCACGCCGGTACTCATCCTTAACAGCTTGAAAGCGCGTACCCTCTAGTTGTAAATGCCTCGAGAGCGTCCGTACGGAGACATGCAGCGCCTCGGCAACCTCTTGAACGGTACACGCCTCCGGCAAGTGACGGCTGAGGTGCTCTCTCACCCGGTGGGTGGCTAAGCGGTCTTCAAACGAGACATAAAACCAATCCGCCGGTGCGCGTTGTAAAAAAGCCCCCAAATGCTGCTTTGTTTGCCGAATAGGCTGTTCTAAGAGCGACTTGTCGAAGTAAACAGCTGTTTGTGGCTGGTCGAACTTCACTTTTCCCGGATAAAAATAGAGGTAGTCGGCGCTGTGGGCGGGCTGCGGGTAGCTGCACTCCATTAAAACGGGCGGTATCTTGCGAGCAATCATCCAGGAAGCGATGCCGTGGAAAAGTTTTAGCATCAGCTCATGGACTAAAATGCGGCTGCCTTGCAGCGGCGCATGCTCTTCCAGCGCCAGACGCGCTAAGTCGTCTTCAATCGTAAAGCTGTAGCCAAAATCATCCAGAAGTATGCGAAAAAACTGGGTATAGCGATGCAGGGCGACCTGTAGGGTAGGCGCTTCCAGCATACTTAAGCACAGCAGCTTGAGGGTTCCACAGCGTAAAGGGCGTGAGAAAAAACGCGGTGTTTCATCGTCTAGCTCAACGGCCAGCAGGCGGTAGAGCTCAGCAAATTGCTCAACGGTGACGCGCCCATTAGGAGCACTAAGTAAAAAGGGTGAAATGCCTGCTTGTTCTAAATAGCGGGTGGGTGGTTGCCCCGCAGCGGTTAGGCCACGAAATAACTCATTAACAAAATGCATGGAGACTGTCACTGTCACGGTGATTTCACCTTACCAGCGTTTTTCAACACCGCTTTATTGTTGTTAATTAGCCTATGACGTTAGCACGTTGTCTCGCTTGGCTCTACAAGGGGGCATCGTAATTCGGAAGCATGCGTTACACTGTGCGCCTCACGACGAAGGAGGACACTGCGTGACCCTGTTACGACTCGAACAGCTGCAACTCGCTTACGGCACCCAAGTACTGCTCGATCGCGCCGACCTGACGGTTGAAAGAGGCGAGCGGCTGGCGCTGGTCGGACGCAACGGCACCGGTAAATCCACGCTACTAAAGCTCGTAGCGGGCGATATTCAGCCGGATGATGGCACCATTTGGCGTGCGCCGGGCTTAAAAATCGGCGTGCTGGCCCAGGAGTTGCCTGAATCATCGGGCATGACGATTTTTGATATGGTCGCCCAAGGCCTACCCGAAGCGGGCGAGCTGCTGTCTGAATATCAGCACCTCATCAATGACCCAGACCCAGATATGAACCGCATGGCGACGCTGCAGACGCGGCTCGAGGCCATTGACGGCTGGTCGTTTCATCAGCGTATCGATGTCGTGCTCACACGACTGGGTTTGCCACCCGAAGCGGAGATGAGCGCGCTTTCCGGCGGCTGGCGTCGTCGCGTGGCCCTGGCCCGTGCGCTGGTTTCCGAGCCGGACCTACTGCTGCTGGACGAGCCGACCAACCATTTAGACCTGGACACCATCGCGTGGCTGGAAGAGCAGCTGCTCGCTTTCAACGGCGCTGTGCTGCTGATCACCCACGACCGGGCGTTCCTGTCGAAACTCGCGACGAATATTTTAGAACTGGATCGCGGGAAGCTCGGGCGTTATCCCGGTGTCTACAGCGAGTATCAAGAGCGCAAACAGCACGAGCTGGAGGTCGAATCGCGCGAGAATGCATTGTTCGATAAAAAGCTCGCTCAGGAAGAGGCCTGGATTCGCCAGGGGATCAAAGCGCGCCGTACCCGTAACGAAGGGCGCGTCCGCGCGCTAGAAGCCATGCGCAATGAGCGCAGCCAACGCCGCGAGCGTCAAGGCACCGCCAGTCTCACGGTGGATAGTGGCGAGCGCACCGGTAAGCGGGTGGTCGAGCTCAAAGGCGTTACTCAGCGCTTTGGTGATGAGGTGATCCTGCGCAACGTGAACCTGGAAGTGATGCGTGGCGACCGCATCGGCTTCTTGGGGCGTAACGGTGCCGGTAAAACCACGCTGTTGAAAATATTGCTTGGCGAGCTGGCCCCTACCGAAGGCAGCGTACAGTTAGGTACTAATCTCAAAGTGGCCTATTTTGATCAGCTACGGGCCGGCCTCGAGTTGGAAAAAACGGTGTATGACAACGTAGCCCAGGGGAGTGATCGCGTCAGCGTGGGCGGTAAAGACCGCCATGTGATGAGCTATCTGCAGGATTTCTTGTTCACCCCAGATCGCGTGCGTCAGCCAGTGAAAGCGCTATCCGGGGGCGAGTCCAATCGCCTGCTGTTAGCCAAGCTGTTTACTCAGCCTGCTAACGTACTGGTGCTGGATGAGCCCACCAACGACCTAGACATGGAAACGTTGGAGCTGCTTGAAGAGCTGCTGTTAGATTTTGATGGCACGCTGCTTCTGGTTTCCCACGACCGAACCTTCATGGATAACGTGGTGACCAGCATGCTGGCCTTCGAAGGTGAAGGGCGCGTGCGTGAATACGTGGGCGGCTATACCGACTGGATTCGCCAGGGCGGTAAGTTACCCCCTGCACCGTGGGAAGGTGCTGCACGCCAGCACACAGAACCCACCAGCGAGGCCGTTAAAAAAGCTGCGCCAGCCCCAGCGGCTGAACCGGCCAAAAAAGCTGTTAAGCTCTCTTACAAACTACAGCGTGAGCTAGATGCGCTGCCAGCTGAGATTGAACGCTTAGAGGGGGACGTAGAGACGCTTGAGCAGGAGATTGGCGACCCGGCGTTTTATCAGCAGGAGGCCACCGCTGTGACGGCTAAACTGCAAGCGCTAGAGAAGGTTCAGCAGGCACTGGAAGTGGCGATGGAGCGTTGGATGGAGCTTGAAGCAATGGCCAATGGCGAATAGCTAGCGCTGTTATATGCTAAAGGCCCCGGGTGGGGCCTTTACCGTTAAAAAAGCTATTCGTCGCTTTTTTCACCTTTTTTGCCCACACGAACGGCTAAAACGTCGCACTGAGCGCCGCGTAATACGCCAGTAGAGGTGGAGCCAAGCAGCAAAGCAAAGCCGTGACGGCCATGGGAGCCGACCACGATGAGGTCAACGTCGTGCTCTTCGGCAAAGCGGTGAATCTCCGTGTCCGGCATACCTACCACTACATGCTGGTCAGCAGCCTCGACGTGAGGCGCGGCGATCTCCGCTAAGCGCTTCTTGGCATGCTCATCTAGCTGGTCCTGGATGCTGGTAAGATCCATAGGAATATCGCCGCCGTAGGCGAATCCCAAGGGTTCCAGAGTGTGCATGATCGAAATTTTCGCGCCGTTGTTGCGCTCGGCAATCGCCACCGCACGCTCAAGGATTTTGTGAGAGTCTTTGGTTAAGTCGACGGCGACCAGGATATGGCGATAGCTCATGGCGTATCTCCTTGGTGATGTGGCACACAGAAAGGCTCTTGTTCGATACCTTTACTTTAGGTCTGAAAATGAATCTTAACAACGACCTAGGTCATAGTTTTTAAATATTGCGAGTTGAGTTTGACGAAAAGAGGGTAAGCGTTGCAATGGAATGGTTGATCATCGTTTTTATTCTGATGTTTGTGATTGCGCCAGTCATGTGGTTAAAACCAAGCCCGCGCCAAAAGCGCCAGATGGCGCTGCGCTCCTGCGCAGCGCGTCAGGGGGTGACGGTCAAAATGGCCAAACCACCTCTACATCATTTTAGAGGCACGATGCCCGCGTATCGCTGGCACTACCCGCAACAGGCGCCTGGGCCTGATTTTGTACTGGTACGTGACTCCAACGCTAGTGACGCTTTGGAGCCTTTTCACGCGGGTTGGCGCTGGCGCATTGCGCCGCTGCGTCCCTTGCCCGATGTGGCCAGCACACACTTACGAACTCTGTTAGAGCGTCTGCCCCAGGATGCGTTGGTATTGGAATCTAACGCCCATTCGCTGACGCTATGGTGGTGGGAATCACAAACCGCCGAGCGGTTTACGCGCTATTTGGCGGATATCGAACCTCTCAAGAAGGCGTTGAGCGGCCTTTCAGACCACCCACCTGCCAAACCGCTAGCGCCAGATGGCGTGGAACAAAGAAACGTCTAACGATTAGGCTGTGGGGCTATCTTGATCCCTTGTCTGAATCGCCAGACCGTTGGATTCGATCAGCGCAAGCCACTTATCCAACTGGTCCAGGTCCTGTTCGCTCAAGCCTGCTAGCATCTCCTGACGCGCAGCCAGTACCACACTATCGATCTGCTCCAGGAGCGGTATGGCGGCTGGAGTAAGGTAGAGCCGTTTGCTGCGTCGATCGTCATCGCAGGCGCGACGCTCGACCAGACCTTGCGCCTCCAACTGTCCTAAAGTACGCACCAGCGACGGCGCCTCGACACCGATCGCGCGCGCCAAATCACACTGAGGATTGCCTTCCCCCAGTTTCCAAAGATGGTACAGAGTCACCCACCGGGTTTGGGTCAGCCCTAATGGTGCCAGCCTGCGATCGAGGATCGAGCGCCACAGATGGGGCAAACGAGCAATACGAAAACCAATTGTTGATGCCATAGGTAACTAACTGCCGAAAAGTGTAAGTGAACGAATTGTCATAAGCTGCGTCGCTGAATGCAAGGTGTTCTGCTACTCCGGCTCTGATGAGTCGCTTTGAGTGCCGTTCTTTCCAGGGATAAAACGACGTAAATTAAGCGCGCTCAGCCCGCTAGGCTGAATGGTGCTATCGGCGACGGTTGCCTTGTCAGCATCTTCCGACACAGTAAACCGAATTAGGCCCAGCCGCTGGCCACCGTCCGTCATAATATCGACCCGCCACTCCCCCGATGGGTCTTCGGGGAAGTTCTGCTTGTGGCTCCATGCGCGGTAGCCTTGTTCGCGCCCGCCGTTAATCGCAAGCTCCACAGTGTCCATTTCTGCACCGTTATGATGCCACGCATGGTAGATAGTTTCGCTTAATCCGCGAGGCGCACGAATAGCGGTATACACATACAGCCCATTACTGCGGATAGCATCAGGCGTCAATGCCATGGTGCCTTGAGGTGTGCGCTGCTGTGTATCAAACGCTGGGGATAGCGCTGTGCTGGTCATCCAGAGGCTAGCGGGCGGTACCCACACGCGACCAAGCCATGCCCCATAAGCCAGCACCACGGTTAGTGCAAAAAAGCCTAGCCAGCGCGCGAGGGAGCGCTTTTTCAATAAATGCCAAAAGCTAGGTAGAGCCACTAAAACAGTTAATACCAATGCTAACAGTAGGCTCTGTCCCGTGGTGAGGTGCACCATGATGGGCAGAATGACCAGTAGTACCAAGAACACACACTGGGCATGAAACATAAAATAGAGACTGCGCCAGCGCCCAGCGAGCTTGTAGTAGAGCGGATCGATAATCGACCACACGGCCATGCCAATCACCAACAGCGCGAACAGCGCTTGGCCGCTGTTCCACACGGTGGTCACCAGAATAAACGGCAAGGTAAAAAACAGCGTCTCCTGGTGAATCATTTGAGCGATAAAAGCGGTAATGCCTTTCGGCAGCGTCGGATGACCGCGATGGGCCAGCCAGCGGCCAATCACACTTTCGGATAGCAGTAGTAGCCAAGCGAACAGCAGGCCGAGTGCCAAGGCTGCGCCTAGCCACTGTTGGCGATCAACGAGGAAAAAGCTGCCTAATCCGGCCGCAAACGCCATGGGCGGCCAGAGCCAACTCCAGGGCTTTAGGCGCTCTACGATCCTTTCGACGCGCCCTTGCAGTGCTTCCATGCGGGCGGGAGTTAAGAGTGTCCCCATAGCGTTAAAAACTCGTCAATGAAACGGATATGATCGTTGGGATAGCGGGTAAAGTCGATGTGATACGCCATTATGCGCTAAAAAAGCGTAAGAAATGTGTGCATTTAGAAAGGTGTCTATCAAGCAAGCGGATTAGCCAAAAGTCAGGGCTTGACGTACTGGCGTAACTCAACCAAGCTAAGGCAATCAAACGACCGTATGAAATGCGTGGCAGGCTCGTCAACGGCGTGCCAGCCCGAACTTGTGGAGAGAGCGCGCATGATCTATCAAGGCAATGCCATCACGGTGGAGCGTCGTGACACCCAGGGTGGCAATGACATCGCAATGCTCACTTTCGATTTGAAAGATGAGTCCGTCAATAAGCTATCCAGCGCCGTTATGGCAGAGCTGGGCGATGCGGTAAAAGCGATTCAGGCCGAAAGTGGTTTGAAAGGGCTGATGATACGCAGTGGCAAAGATGCTTTTATCGTCGGTGCTGATATCACCGAATTCCACAGCCTGTTCGACAAGGGCGAAGAGTATCTGGTGGAGATGAACCTCAAGGTTCACGACATCTTCAATGCGATTGAGGACCTGCCTTTCCCCACCGTGACGGCGATCAACGGGTTGGCGCTGGGCGGCGGTTGCGAAGTGCTGCTGACCACCGATTTCCGCGTGATGAGCGAGAAGGCCAAGATTGGCCTGCCAGAAACCAAGCTGGGCATTCTGCCGGGTTGGGGTGGCTGCGTGCGCCTGCCGCGCCTGATTGGTGCCGATAACGCCGTTGAGTGGATTGCGGGTGGCACTGAAAACCGCGCAGATGCTGCCTTGAAAGTAGGCGCCGTGGATGCCGCTGTTGCCCACGAGCAGTTGGAAGAGGCGGCACTGGATATCCTCGACCGCGCCAATGCCGGCGAATTGGATTATCACGCTCGTCGCGAAGAGAAAAAATCACCGCTCAAACTCAACGCCATCGAACAAATGATGGCGTTCGAAACCGCTAAAGGATACGTCGCTGGCAAAGCGGGCCCGCACTATCCCGCCCCGGTTGAAGCCATCAAAGTGATTCAAAAGGGCGCAGGCGAGACTCGCGCCCGCGCGCAGGCCATTGAAGCCAAGTCGTTCGCCAAGCTGGCGCTGAGCAGCGTTGCCTTCAACTTGGTAGGCCTGTTCATTAATGACCAAGTCGTTAAAAAGAAAGGCAGCAAATACGAGAAGCAGGCGCAGCCGGTGAAGCAAACCGCCGTGCTGGGCGCTGGTATTATGGGCGGGGGTATTGCCTACCAAAGCGCCAGCAAAGGCACGCCCATCCTGATGAAAGACATCAAGGACGACGCCATCGAGCTAGGCCTGAAAGAGGCGCGCAAGCTGTTCTCTAGGCAGGTAGAGCGTAAAAAGCTCACCACCGAGCAGATGGCCGAAAAACTCTCTAACATCCGTCCAACGCTCTCTTACGGCGATTTCGGTAATGTCGATTTGGTCGTAGAAGCGGTGGTCGAGAACCCCAACGTCAAAGACGCCGTGTTGACCGAAGTAGAAGACAAGGTAAGTGAGAACACAATTCTGACTTCCAACACGTCGACCATTTCGATTAACCGTCTGGCTAAGAACCTGAAGCGCCCGGAAAATTTCTGTGGCATGCACTTCTTCAACCCCGTGCACCGTATGCCGCTGGTGGAAGTCATTCGTGGCGAGAAAACCTCGGACGCCGCCGTTGCCGCAACCGTGGCTTATGCCCGGGCCATGGGTAAAACCCCCATCGTGGTGAATGACTGCCCTGGGTTCTTGGTCAATCGTGTGCTTTTCCCTTACTTCGGTGGCTTTAGCTTCCTGGTCGAGCAGGGTGCCGACTTCCAGCGCGTCGATAAAGTCATGGAGAAGTTTGGCTGGCCCATGGGCCCGGCGTACCTGCTGGATGTCGTCGGCATGGATACCGCCGTGCACGCCAACGAGGTGATGGCCGAAGGCTTCCCGGATCGTATGGCACGTGAAGGCAAAACCGCTATTCAAGTGATGTACGATAACAAGCGCCTGGGTCAGAAGAACGACAAAGGCTTCTACGCCTACGAAGAAGATAAGAAGGGTAAGCCTAAGAAAGTCAGCGACGAGCAGGCTTACGCACTAGTAAAAGAAGTGGTGAAAGAGCAAAAAGAGTTTTCGGATGAGGACATCATTGCTCGCATGATGGTGCCGCTGTGCCTTGAGACTGTGCGTTGCTTGGAAGATGGCATTGTCGATACGCCCGCAGAAGCCGATATGGCGCTGATTTACGGCATTGGCTTCCCTCCCTTCCGTGGCGGTGCGCTGCGCTACATCGACGCGCTGGGCGTAGCCGAGTTTGTTGCGCTGGCCGACCGTTTAGCACAAGAGCTGGGGCCGCTTTATGCACCCACCGAGAAGCTGCGTGCCATGGCACAGAATAACGAGCAGTTCTACGCTGGCACCACTGCAAACGCTCAGGCCTAAGTCACCACCCACAGGAGAAATAAGATGAGTTTGAATCCGAGAGATATCGTGGTGGTTGACGGTGTTCGTACCGCCATGGCGAAAGCGAAAAACGGCGCCTTCCGCAACGTGCGTGCCGAAAACCTCTCCGCTGCCGTGATGCAGGCGCTGTTTACCCGAAACCCTAATCTGGATCCGTCGGAAGTAGACGACGTGATCTGGGGCTGCGTCAATCAGACACTAGAGCAGTCAATGAACATCGCTCGCAACGCGGCGATCATGACCGGTATTCCTCGTACGGTGCCTGCCCAAACGGTTAACCGCCTCTGCGGCTCTTCGATGACCGCACTGCATATTGCTGCTGCAAACATTAGAGCGGGCATGGGTGATTTTTACGTGATCGGCGGTGTTGAGCACATGGAGCACGTACCGATGGCTCACGGCGTCGACGTGAATCCGGCGGCGAGCAAATACGCGGCCAAAGCCGCCATGATGATGGGGCTCACGGCGGAACTGCTGGGTAAAATGCACGGTATTTCCCGCGAAGATCAGGACAAGTTCGGTGTCCGTTCGCATCAACGTGCACAAGCGGCGATGGAGAAGGGCTACTTCGACAATGAGATCATCGGCGTCGAAGGTCACGACCAGCGTGGTTTCAAAGTGCTAGTGAAAAATGATGAGGTGATTCGCGCCGATGCCAGCCTGGAATCCATGGCGAACCTGAAGCCGGTCTTCGATCCGCGTAACGGTACCGTGACGGCGGGCACTTCATCAGCGCTTTCAGTGGGCGCTTCCGCCATGGCCGTGATGAGCTACGAGCGTGCCCAGGCGCTGGGGCTGGAGCCGATTGCCAAAGTGCTCTCGACCGGTGTGGCCGGCTGCGATGCCTCCATCATGGGCTATGGCCCGGTGCCAGCCTCTAAAAAGGCACTGAAAGCGGCGGGCTTGTCTGCAGCGGATATTCAAACCGTCGAGCTGAACGAGGCATTTGCCGCGCAGGGGCTGCCGGTGTTGAAAGACCTCGGCTTCCTGGACGCCATGGACGAAAAAGTGAACCTGCATGGCGGTGCCATCGCCTTGGGTCACCCGTTAGGCTGCTCGGGCTCGCGTATCTGCACCACGCTGCTGAACGTCATGCAGCAGCGCGATACCACCCTGGGCCTAGCCACCATGTGTATTGGCATGGGACAAGGGGTTGCCACGGTGTTCGAGCGTTTGAAGTAATACGCGCTCTTCCCCGTAATGAAAACGGCACCCTGAGCGGTGCCGTTTTTCGTTTCAAGACGTTAAAACAATCCGTTATCCAACCCAGCAGCAAGGGTCATGCCCAGCTCTTCGGCTTGGCTGATAAACGCCTCTTGCCACTCGCCGCGAAAAATCAGAGGGTCCTGCACCCAGCGCCAGCGTAGTCCCGTAACGATACTTTCCACTGCCCGACGAGTACCCGTTCCATCATGCCCCGCGCGGATGTAGAGTGCGCAGGGCAGGCCCTGCTTCTCTTCCAGTACGCCGTAGTAGCTGCGGTCGAAAAAGTCCTTTAGCGCGCCGCTCATGGTGCCTAGGTTTTCGGTAGTGCCCAATACGATACCGTCACAATCGAGGATGTCCGTCGGTCCTGCGTCGAAAGGCGTTTTGACGATGCACGTCACTGACTCGATATCCTCATGTTCTGCACCTCGCTGTACGGCCTCGCTCAAGACGCGGGTATTGATGGAGGGGGAGTGAGCGACGATTAATAAGCGTTTCATGAGGATGTCTTCAGGCAATTGGCGGTAAGTTCAAGAGGTGCCACACTGTAGGCACTTAATGACACAGCCTAGAGGCCTTAGGGCAAACCAATCAAACGCTTTCAAATCGCGTATGGGATAGGGTGTTCCGTGTTGAACGATCAAAAAGGGAATTGCGTCATGCGCCAGCAGACCAAAGCGATAGGGGTCGCCAGTCTTTGTTCATTAACGCTGTTGTTGGCAGGGTGTGCGGGTCAACCAAGTGCCCCAGCCCGTAACGACAGCCGTTCAGCTCCTGCCGCGAGCAGTGAAGAGATAGTTCCTGCTGCAGCCGCATCGAACTATCAACCCGTCAGAATGGCACAGGCGGAAGATTGGGCACCCCCGCTGCAGGCGAGCCCGGAAGAGGACGCCGCTTACTATGTGAGCCGGTTATCCGACCGCCGTTTTGTCAGCCAGTATGGTGGGCCCGATAACCCAAGACCCTGGTATATCGCAGCCGAGCGTCTGGGCGAAATAGGTATGCCTGCCGTTCCGCTGCTGTTTGCCCGCCTCAATACCGAGGACCAGTACGAACTTATGCTGGTGCTCTACGCATTGCAGTTAGCCACACAAGACCCGCTCGTGACCTTCCAAACCGGCGGCGAAGCCGTTCAACTGCCGACGGTACTGGACCCAAGCGCCAATGGGGAAAATCGGCGCATTGCTCAGCAGTGGTGGGAGCGCTATGCGACACAGTTGGAGTTGCGCTAACACATTCGCTACATTGACCCTTGCCCCTTATTTCGCTGATTAGGAGAGCTCTATGGCATTTGCACTATCTAGCATGCAAGTCACCAGCACGGCCTTTGGTAACCATCAAGCGATTCCTGCCAAGCACACGGGTGAGGGCGACGATGTTTCCCCTGCGCTCGCTTGGCAAGGGGCTCCGGAAGGCACCAAAGGGTTTGCGGTGATCTGCCACGACCCTGATGCCCCGCTGGTGAAAGAGGGCAGCTACGGGTTTGTGCACTGGGTGCTTTACAACCTGCCGGGGGATATCACCTCGCTGGATGAAAACACCACGCTAGGCACGTTGGGTATGGCTGATTTTGGTAAACCTGGCTACGGCGGGCCCATGCCCCCAGAAGGCCACGGCAGCCACCTTTACTATTTCTGGGTGCTGGCGCTGGATGAACAAACAATGCTGCCGGAAGGACTTACGTTGCCTGAACTATTGAGCGCCGTTGAGCCTCACTTGTTAGGCATGAACCGTCTCGTCGGCACCTACGAGCGCGCCTGATTTACCTCCCCAGGCTGGAGCATTCCGCTGAAGCCGTGTAGGCTCCGTCGCTTGCTAATGTTTGTGTGATTGTCTGCTGCGATGGAGCCTTTGATGAGTGATATGCCCAACTGTCCTGCTTGCGCCTCTGAGTTTACCTATGACGATGGCATTCAATACGTTTGCCCAGAGTGTGGTAATGAATGGTCTAAGGACGGCGAATCAAGCGAAGTGGAGGCGGGCTCAGGCATCCGTGACGCAAACGGCAATATGCTGGCTGATGGTGACACCGTCACTGTAATTAAAGATCTCAAAGTGAAAGGCAGCTCCTCCGTTGTGAAAGTGGGTACCAAAGTGAAGAATATTCGCTTAGTAGACGGTGACCATGATATCGACTGCAAAGTCGATGGGATTGGCCCCATGAAGCTGAAGTCCATCTTTGTCAAAAAAGCTTAGCATCGAGCTAAGATCATCCTAGTTCCCTCTCCAAGCCTGCGATGAATCTCGTGGGCTTTATTTTTCGAGCTGTCATAGCTTCTCTAAATGATAATGATTGGCTTTTTTGATGTTATCAGCCGCGAACGTGCTAAGAAGTCGCGCTATTTGATAAGGATTTTGCAGAAGGGCTTCACATCAAATTTATACAGGACTAAAATGGTACTCAATTAACGGGTAAGCCAACGGCTCATTCCTGCATGGCTTAGTGGTCCTGCATGGCGTAGTGGTAAGTGAGCCGTTGTGGATTAGTCGTGGTGAACGATGACGGCAAACGGAGTGACTATGCTCAAGCTTTCTCGGCTGACAGATTATGCCGCTGTGGTGATGGCACAAATTGCCCGTCATCCCCAGGCGTCGCATGCGGCGGCTGACTTAGCAGAAGCGGTTCAATTGCCCCATCCCACGGTGAGCAAAACCCTTAAGATGCTGGTGAAAGCAGGGCTTTTGGAGTCGCAGCGCGGTGCCCAAGGCGGTTACCGCTTAGCGCGTCCCGCCTCGAAAATTACTGCCGCCGACATTATCAGTGCGATTGAAGGGCCGGTCGCCATGACCGAGTGCAGCCAAGCGGAAGGCGGCTGTGAACTGGTCGCCACTTGTGGCGTAGCAGATAACTGGCAGCGGGTATCGTTGGCTATTCGCACGCTGCTTGAAAGCGTGACGCTTGCTCACTTGGCGGACACCGCGCCCATCAAGCTACCCGTACAGTTACCGATTCAAAGTATCAGCCTATCGGCGGCATCGGCTTAAACCGTTAGGCAATTTAACCCTATTCACGGCGAGCTAACCTCGCCACCCAACTGCCCGGAGGGTATCACCATGGCAAGCGAAGAAATGGAACAGTTGGTTCGTCGCGAGTACAAAGATGGCTTTGTAACCGATATTGAAAGCGATACACTGCCACCTGGCCTGGATGAAAACACCATCGCCTTCATCTCCAAGAAGAAAGGCGAGCCGGAGTGGATGCTGGAGTGGCGCCTGGACGCTTACCGTCAGTGGTTGAAGATGGAAGAGCCGTCCTGGGCACACCTGAACTATCCGCCCATCGATTACCAAGAGATCTCCTATTTTAGTGCGCCCAAGCGCCCAGAAGATCGTCCCCAAAGCCTCGACGAGGTAGACCCTAAACTGCTGGAAACCTACGAGAAACTGGGTATTCCGCTGCACGAGCGTGCCGCCCTGGCAGGGGTTGCCGTCGATGCGGTCTTCGACTCCGTCTCGGTTGCGACGACCTTCAAAAAAGAGCTGGCGGAAGCGGGCGTGATTTTCTGCTCCATTTCCGAAGCGATTCGTGACTACCCGGATTTGATCAAGCAGTACCTGGGGACGGTAGTGCCCGTGGCTGATAACTATTTTGCTGCGCTAAACTCCGCCGTGTTCACTGATGGCTCGTTCGTGTTCGTGCCAAAAGGCGTGAAGTGCCCGATGGAGCTGTCTACCTACTTCCGTATCAACGCGGCCAATACGGGCCAGTTCGAGCGCACGCTGATCATCTGCGAGGATCGTGCCGAGGTCTCCTACCTGGAAGGCTGCACCGCACCCATGCGCGATGAAAACCAGTTGCACGCTGCCGTGGTCGAACTGGTTGCATTGGACGATGCCTACATCAAGTACTCCACCGTTCAGAACTGGTACCCCGGTGATGAAGAGGGTAAGGGCGGCATCTATAACTTCGTGACCAAGCGCGGAGACTGCCGTGGTGAGCGTTCCCGCATCAGCTGGACGCAGGTAGAAACTGGCTCTGCAATTACCTGGAAATACCCCTCTTGCGTGCTGCGCGGTAAAGACAGCATCGGTGAGTTCTACTCTGTTGCAGTAACGAACGGTCGCCAGCAAGCGGATACCGGCACCAAGATGATTCATATTGGTGAAGGTACACGCTCCTATATCGTTGCCAAAGGTATTTCAGCGGGTAAGAGCGACCAGTCCTACCGTGGCTTGGTCAAAATTGGGCCGCGTGCCAAGGGCGCGCGTAACTTTACCCAGTGCGATTCGCTGCTGATTGGCGACAAGTGTGGTGCCCACACGTTCCCCTATCAGGAAATTGGCAACAGCACCGCGACCATTGAGCACGAAGCCACCACCTCTAAAATCGGTGAAGATCAGCTCTTCTACTGCCAGAGCCGCGGTATCTCAGAAGAAGATGCGGTCAGCATGATTGTGAATGGCTTCTGTAAAGATGTTTTCCAAGAGTTGCCGATGGAGTTCGCGGTGGAAGCGGAAGCACTGCTCAATGTCACTCTGGAAGGCGCGGTGGGCTAACCGCTCCGGCACCCAACTTATTTTTAGGGCGTCGCACTCGCGACCCGCAAGTATTTAAAAGGCGATCACTATGTTGCAAGTTAACGATTTACACGTCACCGTCGAAGGCAAAGAGATTCTGAAAGGCCTGACGCTCACCATTAATGCCGGTGAAGTGCACGCCATCATGGGCCCCAACGGCGCGGGTAAATCCACGTTGTCAGCGGTTATTGCTGGTAAAGATGGCTACGAAGTGACCCAAGGCAGCATCACGTTTGAAGGCAAGGACGTGCTGGAAATGGAAATCGAAGAGCGCGCCCAAGCGGGCCTGCTGCTAGGTTTTCAATACCCGGTGGAAATCCCAGGGGTAAAAAACATTTACCTGCTGAAGTCTGCGCTTAACGCTCAGCGCGCTGCGCGTGGTGAAGGCGAAATGCCCGCGCCGGAATTCATGAAGCTGGTCAAAGAGAAGCTCGGCTTTATGAAAATGGATGCCAGCTTCCTGCAGCGTGCAGTGAACGAAGGCTTCTCCGGCGGCGAGAAAAAGCGTAACGAAATCCTGCAGATGTTGGTACTACAGCCGAAGCTGGCCATGCTGGATGAAATCGACTCTGGCCTCGATATCGACGCCATGAAAGTCGTCGCGGACGGTGTGAACAGCCTGCGTGCCGAAGAGCGCGCCATTCTGTTGGTCACCCACTACCAGCGCCTGCTGGACTACATCGTGCCGGACAAAGTTCACGTTCTGGTCGATGGCCGTATTGTCAAAACCGGCGATGCCGAGCTTGCCAAAGAGCTAGAGGCCAACGGTTACGAAGGCATTGAGGAGTCCGTGGCATGAGCGATACCCAAACCTTTCTGGACACGCTAGCGGCGCGCAGTCAGCAGCGCGCTGGAGAGCCTACCTGGATCGCCGCTCGCCGCCAGGCGGGCGCGGCTCGCTTCGAAGCAATGGGCTTCCCGACCCGCCGCGACGAAGAGTGGAAGTACACCGACGTGCGTGCCATCGCCCAGGGCAACTTTGCCTTGGCAGAGAACTCCGAGTTCTCTCAGGCCCAGGCGGCTGCCCTCACGCTGCCCCTGGATGCTTACCGGCTGACGTTCGTGGACGGTGTGTTTTCGGCAGCGCTGTCGGACCTCGATACGCTTCCCGACAGCGTTCAGGTTATGCCGCTCTCAAAAGCGCTGACGGATAACCATGAAGCCGTGGGCGGCCCGCTGGGGCGTTTAACCGGGGTCGATTTCTCCACGTTCGCCGCGTTAAATACCGCCTTTATGGAGGAGGGCGCAGTGGTGCGCATCGCGCCGGGCACCGTCGTCGAAAAGCCCATTTTGCTGCAGTTCCTGTCTCGTGCGGGGACGCCGGTGATGAGCCATCCGCGCATTTTGGTCGAAGCCGCTGGGCGTAGCGAAGCTACCCTCATTGAGCACTACGTGGGTGAGGCGGATGCCGCCAACTTTACCAACGTCGTGGCAGAGCTGATGCTGGATCGTGGGGCAGTTTTGAACCACTACAAGCTCCAGGAAGCACCCATTGGTGACCTGCACGTAGCGAGCATTCACGTCGAGCAGAACCGCGACAGCCGCTACACCTCGTACAACCTGAATTTGGGTGGCGTGCTGGTGCGCAACGACCTGATCAGTGACTTGAACGGTCAGGGTGCTGAGACGAACTTCTACGGCCTGTTCTTTGGCCAGGGTCGCCAGCACGTGGATAATCACACTAAGGTGAACCACAACGCGCCACTGACGTTCTCGAACGAGAACTACAAAGGTATTCTGGATGACCGCGCTCACGGTGTCTTCAATGGCAAAGTGTACGTGAAGCGCGATAGTCAGAAGATTGAGGGCTTCCAGAGCAACCAGAACCTGCTGCTTTCAGATCGCGCGCAAATCGACGCAAAACCCGAGCTAGAAATCTACGCCGATGACGTGAAGTGCTCCCACGGCACCACCACCGGTCAGTTGGACGAGGATGCGATCTACGCACTGCGTACCCGGGGTATCGACGAAGCCACGGCACGTGGCCTGTTAACCCTCGCCTTCGCTGGTGAAGTACTTGAGCAAGTGGCGCTTGATGCTATTGCCGAGCGCGTTGAGCTGGCGGTAGCCGGTAAACTGCCTGAGCGTTTCAATCTCGCCGGACTGGTTGAAGCGGCGGCTGCGCTCAACGATTAATCAAGGAGTCATCAATGCCCCATAGCGTGATTGAGAAGCCTACCGAGCGCAGCGTTGCGGCCTATGACGTTGAAGCGCTACGCCGAGACTTCCCGATTTTGAATCGTGAGGTTCACGGCAAGCCGCTGGTGTATTTGGATAATGCCGCCACCAGCCAAACGCCGCAGCAGGTGATTGACGTGTTTAGCGATTACTACTCGCGCTACAACGCCAATATTCACCGTGGCTTGCATACGCTCGCTGATGAAGCGACGGCAGCCTTTGAAGCCACGCGTCATCGTGTTAAAGCGTTTCTCAATGCCGAAGATGCCCGCCAAATCATCTTCACGCGGGGCACCACTGAAGCGATCAATTTAGTGGCCCAAAGCTGGGGCCGCAGCCAGCTAAATGCCGGGGACGAAGTGCTGATCTCGATGTTGGAGCACCACTCCAACATCGTTCCCTGGCAACTGCTGGCGGCGGAGCGCGGCTTCACGATCAAGGTCATCCCAGTGGACGCGCGCGGGGCGCTCGATATGCAGGCTTATCGTGAACTCTTGAGTGATCGCACGAAAC
Organism: Halomonas sp. Cn5-12; assembly: GCF_021532545.1. Classification (NCBI taxonomy): domain Bacteria; kingdom Pseudomonadati; phylum Pseudomonadota; class Gammaproteobacteria; order Oceanospirillales; family Halomonadaceae; genus Halomonas; species Halomonas sp. Cn5-12. Next base: position 33,429 of record NZ_JAKGAY010000020.1, on the reverse strand, counting down.
TGGTGGCGGTGAATCACGTCTCTAACGCGCTGGGTACGATTAACCCCGTGAAAGAGATGGCAGCGCTGGCGCATCAGCATGGCGCGCTCATCTTGGTGGATGGCGCCCAAGCGACGCCGCATCAGCAGGTGGACGTTCAATCTATCGATGCGGATTTCTATGCGTTTTCAGGCCATAAAGTGTACGGCCCAACGGGTGTTGGCGTGCTATATGGCAAGCAGGCGTTGCTAGAGGTCATGCCGCCTTGGCAGGGTGGCGGTGAGATGATCAAAACCGTTTCCTTTGATGCAGGTACCACCTTTGCGGATATTCCGCATAAATTTGAAGCGGGTACCCCCGCCATTGCCGAAGTGATTGCGCTTGGCCGTGCGCTTGAGTGGATGGAAGGCATTGGCGTTGAGGCGATTGGTGCGTGGGAAGCCGTGCTGCTCAACCATGCTACTCAGGCGGTGAGTGGCATTGAGGGCCTGCGGATATTAGGCACTGCGCCGCATAAAGCGGGCGTGCTCTCCTTCGTTGTTGAAGGTGCTCACTCGCAGGATATTGGCCTGCTGATTGACCAGCTGGGTGTAGCGATTCGTACCGGGCACCACTGTGCCCAGCCGCTGCTGCATCACTTTGGCGTTGAGGCGACCTGTCGTGCATCGTTTGCTGCGTACAATACCCTTGATGAAGTAGACACGTTTGTGGCAGCGCTCAACCGTGTGATTGGAATGGTACGCTAAGGACATCTATGGATATCGAGCAAATTGCGAGTCTTCAGCGCGGTCAAAAACTCCCGCTCCAGCGGGATGTAGAGGCCATCGCGATTCCGTTCGGCAAAACGGATACGCTGGCGGAAGACAGTATTGTCAGCGTAATGCAAGCCAAAGGTAGCTCGGTGAGTGTTGGTTTTGAAGGCCGCTTGTATCTCATTGAAGGGCGTAACCTTGATGCGCTGGGGCTTGAGTCGCTGCCACGTCCGACACTGCCAGAAAGTGCTACTGATGAAGAGATTGAGCAGTTTGTCTGGGATCAGCTGCGCACCTGCTTTGACCCGGAAATTCCGGTGAATATTGTTGATCTAGGGCTGGTGTACGGCTGTCGGATCGAGCGCTTGATTAGTGGCGAGCGGATAGTCACTATCCGTATGACGCTGACCGCGCCTGGCTGCGGCATGGGCGATGTCATCGCTGCCGATGCGCGCAACAAGATTCTGGGAGCGCCGCAGATCAGCAAGGTGCATACCGAAATTGTCTTTAGCCCACCCTGGAGTCGTGACATGATGAGCGATGAAGCCAAGCTTGAGCTCGGCATGTTCTAACCCCTGCTGGGGAGCTGGATGCACAGCCTGTTATTACGTTGGATAAAGCGTTTTCTAATGTCGCTAGGAGCCTTGCTGCTACTGGCGACATTGCTATTTATAGCCGGTAATTTATGGGTGCTTGCAAGTACCGCACGCTATATCGACGGTCATTTAGAGCAGTGCCAACCCACAGACGTTGCGATTGTCTTTGGCACCTCTCACTGGACTCGTAGTGGGCTACGTAACCCGCATTTTCATGCCCGCATGCGAACGTCTGCACGCCTTATCGCTGACCAGCGTGTTCAGCATCTGCTCATCTCTGGCGATAATCGCACCCAAGCCTATAATGAGCCGCGTGCCATGTGGCGCGATCTGTATCGCCGAGGGGTGTCTGCGGAGCAACTGACAATGGATTTCGCTGGCTTCAGCACCTATGACACGATGGTGCGGGCGCGGGATGTGTTTCAGCTTAAAGAGGCGCTGCTGGTTACCCAGAGTTGGCACTTGCCTCGGGCTATTTTTATCGGGCGTGCGCTGGGGATGGAAGTGACGGGCTGTATTGCTGAGGAGCAGTCAGCGGCAGATGAGTGGCGGTTAAAAATGCGTGAATGGGTAGCGCGAATTGCTACTCTGGGAGATCTCTACTTATGGCAGAGGGAGCCCTACTTTCTCGGCCCCGCAGAGCCTATCGAGCTTCATCGCCAGGAGGGTGGCGATAAAAGTAGAGAAGAAAGTAGGGAAAACACGCCTGAGGCGACCGTCAATATCAACGCCGCTCTATTTTTTCAGCAGTCGCTGCAGGCTGATACAGTCCCTGAGCATTAAAGCCGAGTTAACGCCGCAAAGTTAGCGGCGAGTATTACGTTTTTGCAGGTTGTATAGCTCGCGAATCAGCTTACGGCATCCCCGCATGCACTCATCCACTACCGGTTCGATCGGGTCGGGTAGGGGGTGGGTAAACAAGGTTGAGAGGGCCTGCATCAGTACACGCTCTTGTTCTAACAGCTCATTGATCAAGACTTGGCTATCGTTGCCAACGAAGCTCTTTAAACGGCTCCAGAGCCATAAGAAGTCATCACGCTCAACGTCAGCATCCCGAGGCAGCATTTTTAAGTGCGCGCGGGCAAGTTCCTGCAGCTTACGCATCTGCTTGAGTCGCTCAGTATAGTGCGGCTTCAGTGCATCGCGCAGCGAGGGGCGCAGGCGTTCGATATTATCCTGGAAATAATCAATGCTATCGGCCAGCGCTTCCAGCACGCTGTCCATCGCCACTTGGCGATTGTCGAGAAACATGAGCGTCTACCTCCTTCGGTGACGCAGATTGTGGGGGGGACGGCGTTGATTTGCCACCCCTAACGGGGATTATTTTTGCAATTGGCCGTTAGCCTTTAGGCTTGGGTGGTGCTTTACGCGCAGGCACTGCATTCTTTTCGATATGCTCGATGATCATGCCGGCAATATCTTTACCGGTAGCGCTCTCGATGCCCTGCAAACCTGGTGAAGAGTTGACCTCCATAATCACCGGGCCGTGGTTAGAGCGAAGCAAATCCACGCCCGCGACGCGCAGTCCCATCGCCTTGGCTGCACGAATCGCGGTGGAACGCTCTTCCGGGGTGATGCGGATCACACTAGCAGTGCCGCCACGGTGAAGATTGGAGCGGAACTCGCCGTCGGCGGCCTGACGTTTCATGGATGCCACGACCTTATCGCCAATCACGAAGCAGCGGATATCCGCACCGCGCGCTTCTTTGATGTATTCCTGAACCATGATGTTGGCTTTCATGCCCATAAAGGCCTGAATGACGGATTCAGCGGCCTGGTTGGTTTCAGCCAATACCACACCAATACCCTGGGTGCCTTCCAGCAGTTTAATCACCAGGGGCGCGCCTTTCACCATGGTGATTAGGTCGGGAATATCATCTGGTGAGTGGGCGAAGCCGGTAATTGGCAGGCCTAATCCCTTACGCGATAGCAGCTGCAGCGAGCGCAGCTTATCCCGGGAGCGGGTAATCGCGACCGAATCGTTAATCACGTAGGTGCCCATCATTTCAAACTGGCGCAGTACCGCACAGCCGTAGAAAGTCACCGAGGCGCCAATACGCGGAATTACCGCATCAAACGGCTCAATCTCTGCGCCTTTATAGTGAATAGAGGGGTGGTGCGAGGCGATGCTCATGTAGCAGCGCAGGGTATCGACCACTCGGGCGGTATGGCCGCGCTGTTCGGCGGCTTCCACCAGTCGGCGCGTAGAGTAAAGGTTTCGGTTACGGGAAAGCAGGGCAATATGCATGCAGGGCTCCGGGCCAAAAAGGGTCGTCGTTTAAATGTGTTTAAGGCTCGCCGTGCAAAAATGCAGCGCCGGGGGCCACCAGTAGGCGGCGCATAGCGCGCCTGCCAAGCAGCATCGCGTGGCGCATATTGCTACGGTCGGTCAAAGTAAGTTCAACCGGAAAGTTCAGTTCGCCCAGTTGCATTGGGGTACGGATGACATAGCGCCACTCGCTATGGCCGTTCGAGCTGGTGACGCGGCGACGGTCGTGTAAATGCAGGCGATAGCGGTGGGCAGGTGTCTCTGGCCCACCGCTATGGGTAATAAAGCTTACCCATAACTGTCCATCAGCATCTTCATGGGTTTCAATTTCTTCGGCGTGCAACGCCGATGTCCGTGCGCCTGTATCGGCTTTGCAGCAAAGGTGAAGCCCTAGTTCAGGTAACGTCACCATTTCACGGCGGCCGATGACCGCTTTGGCCTGATAGGGTAATTCCTTCACAGCGCACTCCTGACGATATAAGAGAAACAAGACATAGTGATGACGATTCCTGCTAGCCTTTTTGGTTAGGCTGCATGGCCGACAAACGCGATTGGATAGCCGAGCCTGCTGGGGCGTCACGCAAGGTCAGCATGACGGGCAGACGCAGCCGAGGAATTAAAGCGATATCGCGCACAACGGCCGCAAAGTGGCTGCGCTCATCCTCTGCTAAACGTTGTAAGAATAATGGTAAACGCTCGGCATCTTCCAGTAATGGCCAACCGCGCCCGGCGATGGCGGCCATCAGGTCGGGGCCGCAGGCCGCGCTATCGTTTAGCAGGTTGGTATACCAGTCGCCAGCAAAAGCCGGCGCTGAGCTACCCACGCTACGTACGCAGGCGCAGAGCGTTTCTAAATCGCCGCTGCTGGCCGCCTGCTCGCCTCGTGTCCGCAACGCATCAATGAGCGCTTCAGACAGTGGCTGATGCTCAAGGCAGTAGCAGAGCGAATGAATAACGCTCACCGGTAGTTGAGGAATACGTAGCGCTAGGGCATCTGCCGTTGGTGTATCCAAACGTACGACATAATCGGCGATGCCTTGTAGTCCCAGGGCTTGCCAATCAATCGTCTGTTGGCCACTTAAATAGGCTTCTACAGGCTCTAGGTGCTGGCTGGCAGGTAGGGCGCTGGCATAGGTGGCCCGGGCATTGAGCATGGCCTGAAAGGTGATATCAGGCGTAAAGGCCAGCGGATTATCCTTCATTAAATGGTCCACGTCTGCTGATTCTGCAGCGTCGAGCACAGTCGGGTCAGAAGCAGCGGCATTGCGACCCAGGGTTTCCAATAGGCGGTTAATAAAGCCATCGCGCTGTGCGGGCGATAGCATGCCTTGCTCATCCAGTGGCAGCGCTAAAAACCAGATAGCAGGCTCTTCCATTGCCCCTAGGCGAAAGACGATCCCCAGGCGTGCTTGCCCTTGCCACGGTTCAGGCCAGGCCTGTTCGGCATTTTCAAACGCGCGCAGGGTTTCCCTGGAGCAGGCAGTCACTCTGCGCCCCATATGGTAAAGCGACACCTCAGCGCCGCTGCGTGTAAAAAATTCATCAAGGGTGTTAATTGGCTGCATGACATCCTTCCGCATTTCAAGCCTGCACTCTACCTTGCTGTTCTGCCACTGTCAGCCGCAAACGCTGATTAATCCGTGCTTTATTGTCTAAGTGGTTAAAAATTGAGCAACTTTGCGTAAGCCGCGTGAGACTAGCGGTGGCGACACCTTTCCATAGTTTATCCACAGCCTCTTGCAGGTTTTCTGTGAATCGGTGAATAACTCCATTGAGCACGCCTTTGAGTGGCAACTTACCCACAGAGTTGGGATAATGAACGCTAAATATGACCAACCCATAAGGTGCTTATGAGCGTCCATCAACAGCTTCAAACCGCGCTTCTTGAGCTTGAAGCCGCCATGAAGGCCGCTAATCTGTGGCGCACGCCCACCCCAGATGCGGCCGCTTTTGCCAGTCAGCAGCCTTTTTGTATTGATACCATGTCGCTGCCCCAGTGGGTGCGCTATGTCTTTGTTGCCCGCTTAAATGCACTTATTGAAGCCGAGGCTGCCATGCCCGCCAAGTGTGAAGTCGCTCCAGCGGTGGCGGCGTATTTAATGCAGGAGAAGGTAAGAGCAAGCGATCAGCTATTGGTAGTGAAAGCGGTGGAGCGTGTCGACAAGCTGGTCACAGAGAATTAACCACGCGAGTAAGGCAGACCAAATAGCAATGCCCAGAGCGCAAGCTCTGGGCATTTTTTTACGTGTTTGCGAAGGTGGGAGCTAGAAGCTAGAAGCTAGAAGCTAGAAGCGGTAGCTTAAGCCTGCCATGACCACCATGGGGTCAATCTCGACGGTGCCCGCACCTGCGCCATTAATAGAGGCGTCGGTGTCGATGTCTAAGTACCAGGCAGCGGCGTTGAGTGCCCAGTGGTCATCAATGAGTAGATCAACACCCACTTGAGCGGCCGCGCCCCATGAGTCGTCTAGCTCAAGTTCGCCAATGGCGAGGCTCTCATCGGAGAAGCGCGTGTAGTTAATACCCGCACCCACGTAGGGCTGTACTTGAGAGTCGCTACCACCCAGTGGGTAATACTGTAGCGTTAGAGTGGGCGGCAGGTGCTTTGTTGACGCCAGGTTATCACCATTTAATTCAATGTCGTGCTCGAAGGGCAGGGCGGCTAGCAGCTCAACGCCCATTTTGTCGTGGAAACGGTAGCCCAGGGTGAAAGCGAAGTCGGTTTTATCCTGAACATCGACCGCGAAGGCACCACCTGCGAGCGAGCCGTTGTCGCTTTTCGGCGCGATGTTGGCAACGCCAACGCGGGTAAAGAAATCGCCAGCGCCATAGGCAACGGCTTGGCTGCTAACTGCTAAGGTGGCAGCGGCAAGCCCAGTGGCGAGTAGGGTAGGCAGTGATAAATGGCGCATAGCGTCGCTCCTGACCGATAACATGATGGGTGAGTGGTTTAAAGTTGTCGTAAACCATATAGCCAGTGTATCGAGCCAACGAGGGAGCGTTATTGACCTAGGGCAAAGAGCTGTGAATTGAGAGGTTCAGCGCCTAGCAAGGTAAATATCTGAAGGGGGAAGGGGCTAAAGAAGGGGCTAAAGAAGAGGAGGCTTAACGGGTTAACTTCAACCCGTTAAGCCTTAGGCTAATTAAGCGACGTTACACTCGTTTAGCGTTCAATATGCTGATACTCGCCAGCATCGGCGGTTATGCTGCTTACTGCCAGGATGGCAATGAAAGAAGCGATAAAGCCTGGGATGATCTCGTAAACGCCAGGGCCACCCATGAAGGAGCCGTTCCAGCCCAGCGCAATCCAGATCATAACTGTGGCAGCACCCACCACCATACCGGCGATAGCACCTGCGCCGTTTGTACGCGACCACATCAGCGACAGAATAATCAGCGGGCCAAAGGCGGCACCAAAACCTGCCCAAGCGTTACTCACCAGCCCCAGCACTTGCGAGTTCGGGTCAGCGGCAATCACGGCTGCGATCAGACCCACTAGCACAACACTGACACGACCTACGGCCACACACTCTTTGTCTGTAGCTTCTTTACGCAGGAACAGGCGATAGAAGTCCTCGGTCAGTGATGAAGATGACACCAGCAGCTGGCTAGAAATAGTACTCATCACAGCAGCAAGCAGGGCCGCGTAGAGGAAGCCGGTGATCAGCGGATGGAACAGCAACTCAGCCAGGATGATAAAGATCGTTTCCGGGTCTTGGACTTCCATCCCATTGCGAACCGCATAGGCGCGACCAAAGATGCCGAGAGAGACCGCGCCGATCAGGGAAATAGCCATCCAGCTCATGCCGATGTTGCGGGCAATCGGAACATCTTTCAGCGTACGGATAGCCATAAAGCGCACGATAATATGCGGCTGACCAAAATAGCCCAGGCCCCAGGTAACGGCAGAGAGCCACCCAATGAACGTCAACCCTTCAGTCCACGACAGCAGCGTGGGATCAACTTCATTGAGGGTCTGTGAGGCTTGAGTAAAGCCACCACCGCCTTCGCCAAACAGTACTACTGCTGGCATGATGACCAAAGCCAGCATCATGATGCAGCCTTGCACAAAGTCCGTCATGCTCACGGCCAAAAAGCCGCCAACCACGGTGTAGGCCAGCACCACGCCCAGCGTGATTACCACACCCACCGCGTAGTCGCTCATACCACCGATGTTGATAACGCCAGCAAAGGCGCTCTCAAACAGTTTGCCGCCTGCGACCAAGCCAGAAGCAGTGTAAACGGCGAAGAAAATCACGATGACGATAGCGGACACCGTTCTCAGCGACAGCGCCCGAGTGGGGAAACGGTTGGCTAGGAAGGCTGGAATGGTAATCGCGTTACCATAGTGAACTGTCTGTTCACGAAGGCGCGGCGCGACCAGAATCCAGTTAAAGAGTGCGCCCACAAATAGGCCAATCCCGATCCAGGCCGAACCCAAGCCAGAGACGAACATTGCCCCTGGTAAACCCAGTAGCAGCCAGCCGCTCATATCCGACGCGCCAGCCGACAGGGCGGCTACTTTAGGGCTGAGGGTACGGCCACCCAGCATGTAATCCTCAGACGTAGATGTCGCTTTGCGCATAGCATAAACGCCGATGGCAATCATGAGCGCAAAGTAGGCAAAAAGGCTGACCCAAACGCCAATATCCATAAAATATCTCCAATTCATCAGGACGGAGCTAGCTCCGACAGGTGCCTGCGCCGACCAAGTAACGTTGGCCGCCGCGCAGTCTTGTTGTTGTTAACCCCTTTTCGTATTCAAGTCGCTGACCCTAGCGAGTAACCGCTAGGGATGTCATTAGAGGGGGTATGGCTACGTTTATGTGCAATGTTCCCTATACCCAGCACACGGCCTGGAGGGGCCGCGAATGTGAAGGCAATCGCTCTATTGTTGTCAACCATGAGACGGTTCCTTTTCAGGAGTTCAGGTTAGTAGTGTTGATGAGCCGTTACTCATCCCCTAGCGCCAGAAGCGACGCGTTGCCACCCAGGGCGGCGGTGTTATTAGTAATCGTTTTTTCGGTCACAAAGCGCTGCAAATAGTGCGGCCCGCCTGCTTTAGGGCCAGTACCTGACAACCCTTGGCCACCAAACGGCTGAACACCAACAACAGCACCGATGATATTACGGTTGATGTACACATTGCCTACCCGAATTTTCTGCGCTATTTCAGCGGCAAAGGATTCGTTACGGCTATGCACCCCAAATGTCAGGCCATAACCCCGGCCATTAATATCGTTGATCACCTTATCAAGCTCGCGGGCTTTGTAGCGCACAATGTGCAGCACCGGGCCAAACTGCTCGCGAGAAAGGGCATCAATGCTGTCGATGGTAAACGCCACCGGCGGTACAAAGGTGCCGTGCTGGGTGTGCTCGGCAGACATCGGTGTTTCGGCGACTAAGCGGTTCTCGCCTTTGAGCTTCTCGATGTGCTCCATCAAGCCTTTACGGGCGTCTTCATCAATGACCGGGCCGACATCGGTACCCAGGTCACGAGGGTCGCCAATGCGCAGTTCGCTCATCGCCCCCTTGAGGATTTCGATAACGCGGTCAGCAACGTCTTCCTGAAGGTAGAGCACCCGTAGGGCAGAGCAGCGCTGGCCAGCACTCTGGAAGGCAGACTGAATGACATCCACTACGACCTGCTCAGGCAGGGCGGTAGAGTCAACGATCATCGCGTTCATGCCGCCGGTTTCAGCGATCAGCGTGGGTAGCGGTGCATTATCACGGGCGGCGAGAGCACGGTTAATAATTTGCGCTGTGTCGGTACCGCCGGTAAACACTACGCCGGTAATGCGCGGGTCAGAGGTCAGCACACTGCCCACGGTCGGGCCGTCACCCGGCAGCAGCTGCACCACATCACGGGGCATGCCCGCTTCGTACAACAGCTCGATAACGCGGTGGGCAACGATCGAGGTTTGCTCGGCGGGTTTTGCCAGCACCGTGTTGCCTGCAACGGCGGCGGCAACGATTTGACCGCAGAAGATGGCGACCGGGAAGTTCCAAGGGCTAATGGCGGCAAAAACACCTTTACCACCCATCATCAAGCGGTTGGATTCACCGGTCGGGCCAGGCAGTTCGATGGGTTCGCCAAACGACTCTTCAGCGCGCATGGCGTAGTAACGGCAGAAATCAACCGCTTCTTTGATTTCATCGACGCCGTCAGTGAGCAGCTTGCCGCCTTCACGGGAGCAGAGTGTCATCAGCTCCGCCATGTGCTCTTCCATCAGGTCGCCCAGCCGACGCACAATCGCTGCGCGCTCGGCTACGGGAGTCGTGTCCCAGCGAGGGAAGGCTTCCCAGGCAGCGTCGAGGGCTTTCGCTGCCTGTTCTTTGCTGGTCCACTGCACGCTGCCGACGGTTTGGCGGCGGTCGAAAGGCGAAGTGACGCTATGGGTATTGGCGCTATCGTCGGCCACATCAAACGCTAGCAGCGGCTTGGTGGGGTACTGCTTATCCATGAATGTCGCCATTTTCTCCATCAGCGGGTAATAGTGGCTACGGATGTTTAAGTTGACCCCACGGGAGTTGCGGCGCTTCGGCCCGTAGATGTCTTTTGGCAGCGGGATGCGCTTGTTGTAGAAGGTTTTTTGCTGGCGCAGTGTTTCGATAGGGTGCTGGCACAGCGACTCCACCGGCACGTCCGGGTCGACAATCTGGTGAACGAACGACGAGTTGGCACCGTTTTCCAGCAGGCGACGTACCAAGTAGGGCAGTAGGTCTTTATGGGCACCGACCGGCGCGTAAATGCGGCAGTAGGTGCCTTTAGGCGCACGCTCAAGGGCCGCATCATAAAGGGCTTCGCCCATGCCGTGCAGGCGCTGGAATTCAAACGGGCGGCTGTCGTGATTCGCCAGCTCCAGAATGGTGGTCACGGTGTGAGCGTTGTGCGTCGCAAACTGAGGGAAGATGCGGCCACGGGTGTCGTCAGACAGTAGGAACTGCGCGCAGGCCAAGTAGGCCACATCGGTACACGCCTTGCGGGTATAGACCGGGTAGCCATCGATACCAAGCTGCTGAGACTCTTTGATTTCGCTATCCCAATAAGCACCTTTTACTAGGCGTAGCGGGATTTCATCGCCTTGTTCATCCGCTAAGCGGTTGATGTAGTGCAGTACTGGCAGAGCACGCTTGGAGTATGCCTGAACCACTAGGCCAAAGTGGCCCCAGCCTTTGACGGCGTCGCTCTGGTAAATCGCGCGGAAGACTTCCAGAGAAAGCTCCAGGCGGTCGACTTCTTCAGCGTCAATGGTCACCGCCACATCCAGCTCGCGCGCTTTGGTGACCAGTTGAATGACGGTATCTACCAGCTCGGTCAGTACCTGTTCGCGGCGGCCAAACTCATAGCGGGGGTGCAGGGCAGAGAGTTTGATGGAGACCGACGGTGCCGGGGTTTTGTCGCCCAGCGTTTTGCACGCTTTACCCACTTGCTCAATAGCACGGGCGTAGTCGTCAAAGTAGCGTTTGGCATCGTCGCGGGTGCGTGCGGCTTCACCCAGCATGTCGTAAGAGTAGGTGTAGCCTTTATTGAATAGCGGCTTAGAGCGTTTCAGGGCTTCGTTAATATCGCGGCCAAGCACGAACTGCTTGCCCATGATTTTCATCGCTTCCATCATCGCCCGGCGAATCACCGGCTCGCCCATACGATTAACCATGCGGTTAATAAAGTGGGCGGGCTGACCCTCTTTCGGATGGTCCAGCTTCAGCACGCGGCCGGTCATCAGCAGGCCCCAGGTCGAGGCGTTGACCATCCACGACTCGCTCTTGCCTACATGGGACTGCCAATCCGCTGGGCCTAGCTTGTCTTCGATCAGCGCATCTGCGGTGGCTTTATCGGGAATACGCAGCATCGCCTCGGCAAGACACATCAGCATCAGCCCTTCGTGGGTATCCAGGCTGTACTGCTGAAGCAGCTCGTCGATGGTGTCGACGGCGGTGTCCATGTTGCGAACGTCGCGCACCAGCGCTGCCGTGTTGGCCTCAATGCGCGAAAAATCGTCTTGGTCGGCGTTGAGCAGTTTAATCAGCTCGCTGACGTAGGCATCTTCATCGACGATATAGTGTTCGCTGACACGCTGCATTAGCGTATCAAGGTCGGTTTGCCAGGTGGCAGGGTCACGCATTTTTTTAGCATTGAGCATTGAGGCCCCCGTAAGACAGGTCTGAAACGAACAGCTTAAACGAATAGCTGTGTCAGCTAGCGTTCAAAAAGTGGTGGCAGGGCAGATGCCCAGACTGACGTTCGAATGTAGAGCTAGCCGTCGTTAGGTGTATGTCGTTTTCGTGGCAAAACGTGTCAATTTCACGGCAAGCTGTGCCTATTTACGACTTTAGTAGAGTTGGGTGCGGCTCGCTAGCGGCAAACAACGCGACTTTTTTACTAAATCCACCAACGTAATATCAGCGAGACAAGAGCACGCCTGCCCCTGCGGGGGTGGCTGAGGATGATAACGCCGTTGAATGAGCCGTTGAACGATTGTTGGTATCTAAGGAGGGGCTGGCAAAGCCTTGGCGTAACTGGCGCGGCGAGGCGCCGTAGCTGCGACGAAAGGCGTGGGAAAGCGCGCTCTGGTTGGCAAACCCTGTTTGTATGGCGATATCGGTAAGTGGCAAACGGCTTTGCATGATGAGTTGACGCGCCGCGTGAAGCCGCTGCCGTCGTACATACTGCCAGGGGGAGAGGCCGGTTTGGGCGCGAAAACGCTCAGAAAAATGTGCTTCGCTCAGGCAGGCGAGCTTGGCCAGGTCGGCCACCCGCAGCTCATCGGCTAAGTGACGGCGGATAAACCGGTCAATCTGGTTAAGGTCAATGCGTCGCTGGGCAGCGCTCCCTGAGGCACCTAGGCGGGCTTTTAGCGAGCCTAACAGCGTGGCCGCTAGGCGGTCTTGCTGAAACGAGGTGGCAGAGTTGTCTAATCCCCGGGCCAGTTCGCTCTCGACAAAGGTAAGATAGTGGCGCAGCGGGCTGTCTAAGGCAAAAAAGCGCGGCGCATCAAATAGCGCCACCAATTCACGGTGCTCACCCGTCAAAGCGGGAGCATCTTCTGGTAAATCTAGAATCAACTGACGATTATGGCCGTTGCCAGAATAGTAGTGCTCGTGGTTAGCAGGCACGATGCAGCCGGAAAAAGCGTTTACACGGCCACCCAACCCCTCGATTTCAAATTCAGAAGAGCCACATAGCGTGATCACTATCTGATGGAAGTCATGGGAGTGATGCTTCGTCGCCGTTTCCAGGGGTATTTGACGAATGGTACTCGGCATACGGTTCTCCTCGTCGCTGCTGCTCTGTTAGCGCTGACGAAGCGCTGTATGTGCCGCTAAATGATCACGTAATGCTTTTAGCTCCGCGTAACCCTCTTGGTTGAGGAGCGGCTTGCCCTGAGCAATCTGCCAGCGTCGCCCGTGTGTATCCATTAGGTGTGAGGCACGGCGGCGAACGTTGTCTAAATACTCATCATGGCGGATAGGGTAGCCAATCAGAGCATTCCACTCGGTCTCGCTGACCTTGCTCTCCAGCGCCTTATCAAACAGCGCGATCAGATCCTTGGGCTCGGTGCGGTAGCGAGGCGTTCCTGCGTTCATCAGCACCAGCAACACAGCCCCCATTACCAGTAAACAAACGCCAAATACCAGTAAGTAAAGTGCCATGCATAGCTCCTGGCCACATCAGGATAGACGCCAGCTTATGCGCCCAGTTGAGAATAGCCACCTAGTATACGCCTACGCCTGCTGAGACGAAAATTTTAACCTTTTGCGAACTTTTTCTCTGCAGGGTGTCTGAGTATGTACAGACAACATCGCGATGGCAGTCGCTAATAGTGTTGTTCTGGCTATTGTTTTCGATCCCTTGCTTCCGCTGCTTTTTCAAGCAGCGGTTTTTTTTTGTAGGTACCTTTATTTAGCATCATGCCGCAGGTGTTCAAGCGTCTAATGGCGGCGAATCATTAGTAAGGCCATCAAAATGTCCCGACGCGTGACGATGCCGACTAACCGTTGCTGCTCAACGACCGGATAAATTTTCGGTTTCGCGCCCAGCATTTCCTGCGCTAAATCGGTCACGCTTTTATTGGGGGAGGTAGTGAGCACGTCCTGACGCATTAACTCTCGGACCAACGGCGCTTCGTGGTCATGGTAAATGCTGTCGAGCACGTGCCCCAGAACATCCTGCTCAGAGATAAAGCCGATTAAGCGGTCTGACGTATCTACGACTGGCGCTCCAGGCAGCCGATGCAGGGCGAGCCCTTGTGCAAGCGTCGTAATGGATGTCTCTCCTGAGACACGGTAGCAGTCGCGAGACATAATATCGCGTACGGTATCCGGGATTTTTTTATTCATTGGAACACTCCTTAACGTGATCGACAGGCCACTGCCGATTCTCTTACTGTAGGTGATTTAACTCACCCTGTGCTGACCCCATACTGTCTCTATTCAACGCTTTGCCAATTTTTCAAGCCCGCTTCAAATGCTGTGAGGAGTCGTTATGGATGCTCGTGAATATCTGAACCGTAAAGGCGTTGGCCTAGATCGAGACCCTGACAGGCCCAATACGCTGGAAGAGAAAGCCTGGGAGCGTGCCCGTGGCGCAGGCAGTCATCGGCCCAACTCGGGGACACCCTACGACTGGGAAGATTGGGAGCGCTACCACGACGACTTGGCAGAGGGCGCAGACACCCTAGAGCAAAAAATAGATAAAGAGGCGCACCGTAAAGCGCTTGCCCATGAAAAGGAGCAGGCCGAGAAAGCACAAGCGGCCGTTGGGCACTTTACCCCCTCAGCGAAGCCTATAGCCCCTGAAGAAAAAACTTCACCAGAACCACCCGCCACACCCGCGAAAGAACCTGCCAACTTACAGCTAGCTTATCGCGCCCTGGCCGTGCTGCTACCGCCCTTAGCCGTTGGTTTAACCGAAGGCGGGGCCCAGCGTGTATTAATCAGTGTCGTGCTGACGCTAATAGGTTGGTTGCCCGGTGTTGTCTATGCACTTGTTTGGCTGAATAAACGGTAAAAACCGCCTTACGCTTTTGGCCCATTGGCAGGGGATTCTAAAGGCGTATAATTCCCGTCAACTTTCTTTTTGCTTGGGGTTTACTGATGGGCTATTTGGTTGGCGTAACGGCGCTCTGGGCGTTTTCGTTCTCTTTAATTGGTGTGTATTTGGCGGGTCAGGTTGATAGCTACTTTGCTGTGCTGGTCCGCGTGACCCTAGCAATGCTGGTGTTCCTACCTTTTCTGCGCCCAAGCCTGCTGCGCGGTAAGCAGCGCTTGGCATTGATGGCGCTGGGCGCGATCCAGTTAGGCATCATGTACACCTTCTTTTATCACTCCTTCTTGCTACTCTCCGTGCCTGAGGTGCTGCTGTTTACCATCTTTACGCCGGTGTATATCGCGTTGTTGGATGACCTGATGTTCAAACGCTTTACGCCGATCTATTTGGTAACAGCTATTTTGGCAGTACTAGGCGCCGGGGTGATTCGTTACGACGGCATCGACAGCGGCTTCTGGCTCGGCTTTTTGGTCGTGCAGGGCGCTAACCTATGTTTCGCCATCGGCCAAGTCGGTTACCGCCGCCTAGCGGCAGACCTGCCGCCCACTCTTGCTTGGCATAACGTGTTTGGCTGGTTCTTTATCGGGGCTATGCTGGTAGCGCTGCCTGCCTTCTTGCTGTTTGGTAATAGCGCCGCGCTGCCATCCACCACTCTGCAGTGGGGCGTATTGGCGTGGCTGGGGCTGGTGGCATCGGGTGTTGGCTATTTTGCCTGGAACCAAGGGGCAACCAAGGTAGATGCGGGCACCCTGGCGATTATGAACAATGCGCTGGTGCCGGCTGGTTTGGTCGTTAACCTGGTGATTTGGAACCGCGATGCTGATGTGGGCAAACTGCTTTTGGGGGCGGCGATCATGGGCGCTTCGCTGTGGCTAAACCACTGGTGGCTGCAGCGCCGCAAGGTGGCGGCTGCCTAAGCTAAACCGCTGATTTTTCCCGGTGCGCAAGGCTTACCTCTGGCGCACCGGGTGATTTGCTCGATACTGCCTTCCTCTCCATAATGTGGGCTGATGCTAGCGAGAGTCGCCCATGTCTAATACCACATCGTCAGGTTCCAACCCCGGTAGCCTTAGTCACCCAGTGAAGCCGTTCAAGACGATTGGCTTGATTGGCCGCTTAGGCAGCGACAAAGTTGTCGACTCGCTTCAACGCTTGGTCCGTTACTTAACGGAACATGACTATAAGGTACTCATCGAAGACCGCACCGCCACGGCGCTGCCCCAACACGGCTTACCTGAAGCTAGCCGCCGCATGTTGGGTGAACTGTGCGATTTAGTGATTGTGGTGGGTGGCGATGGCAGCTTGTTAGGCGCTGCACGCACCCTGTGCCGCAGCGGTACGCTGATTCTAGGCGTCAATCGCGGGCGGCTGGGCTTCTTAACCGATATTTCTCCCGATGAGTTAGAGACCCGGGTAGGCGAAGTGCTGGCGGGGGAGTTTGAGGTTGAAGAGCGCTTCTTGCTGGATGCCGTGCTCTACCGCAATGGGGTCGCCGTAGGAAATGGCGACGCGCTTAACGAAGTTGTGGTGCACCCCGGTAAAGCGGTCCGCATGATTGAGTTTGAACTGTTTATCGATGGGCAGTTTGTCTACAGCCAGCGCAGCGATGGGCTGATTGTCGCCACTCCAACCGGCTCTACCGCCTATGCGCTTTCCGGTGGTGGGCCGATTATGCACCCGAAGTTGGATGTGGTGACGCTGGTGCCGATGTTCCCGCACACGCTCTCCAGTCGGCCGATTGTGATTGATGCGGCCAGCGAAATACGCATTCATATTGGCGAAACCAATCAGACCTACCCCCATATTAGCTGCGACGGGCAAACCCGCGCGGTGGCCAAGCCTGACGATGTCTTGGTTATCACCCGTAAGTCGGAGCGCGTTCAATTAGTGCATCCCATTGGGCACAACTTCTATGACGTGCTGCGCAGTAAACTCGGCTGGAGCCACCGGCTAGGGGATTAATATGGAGGGTTACGACTTAATTGGTGATATCCACGGCTGCGGTGCCACGCTAGCGGCACTGCTGGAAAAGCTTGGCTACCACCAGCACGGCGGTGTTTATCGCCACCCGCGGCGCAAAGTGATTTTTTTAGGCGACCTGATTGATCGTGGGCCACGTATTCGCTTGGCGGTGACCATTGCACGGCGCATGGTAGAGGCGGGCGAAGCGCATATTGTGATGGGCAATCACGAGTATAACGCGTTGGCCTATACCCATCCCGCGCCCTCTGGCAGCCACAAGCGCTGGCTGCGCGAACATACCCCGCGCCACAACCGCATTATTCAAGACACTCTTGATCAGTATCGCCACCATACCAACGAGTGGGAAGACACGCTGGCCTGGTTCAAAACCATTCCGCTGTTTCTAGAGCTAGACGGTATTCGCGTGGTACACGCGTGTTGGGATGATGCGCTGATCAGCGAGCTCAAGCAGCGCTTACCGACTGCCCGAATGGATGATCAGTTTCTGGTAGAGTCCAACGACCCAGGCTCCCAGGCGTATCGAATACTTGATCGTCTTACCCGTGGCCCCCATATCCGGTTACCAAAAGGTGTCGCGATTCACTCGGGGGACGGTTTTACCCGACAAAGCTTTCGCGCCCACTTTTGGGCAGCTAACCCGCAGCAGTGGGGAGATGTGGTATTTCAGCCAGATAACCTGCCCGGCGATTTGGAAGCGCGACCACTCACCGACAGTGAGCGAGAGCGGCTAAGTTATTACGGCCCAGAGCAGCCGCCACTGTTTATTGGCCACTACTGGTGCGAAGGAATTCCCGCACTGCCCGCGGCCAATATTGCTTGTTTAGATTACAGCGCCGTTAAGTTTGGTCGTTTGGTGGCCTATCGCTGGAGCGGTGAAACGCAGTTGAATGCCGATCATTTTTTATGGATTCAAGTGCCCAAAGAGGAGCGTGCGCTACCCAAACCCTGGGAAATTGACTTTGATTAAGCACGCGACATTGAAGTTACAAATGGTTACATAATTTTTGCAAAACTGCTGAACTAATCTAGCTGCCGGCTATCAGAGTAAGTGTTCCCTTGAATGATCCCTTGCTTTTATCCGGCGGCCCCCTCCGCCGGATTTTTTTGTTTATCCTTTGGTAAAGCGGCGCTAAAGCGCGACCACCACTTGGATAGAAGGGAGATGCCATGCATCCAGTCATGCTCTTACCCGCGGGCGCAGACACACAGGCACTGCGCAAAGCGTTATGGCACTACCGTATTGGCCACCGGATCACCGACGAAGCGGACGGCCAGCTGCTCTGGGTGGCCGACCCCCGCCAACATGAAGAGTTACGTACCCTGGTTAGCCGCTGGGAGCGAGGCGAACCGCTGATTCTTGAAGCTACCCGGCCCAAACGCCCGCCTGCGGCCCACAGCCTTGCTGCCACGCTACGCCAAGTGCCGGTCACGGCGTTAATGATCGGCGTGAGCCTGCTGGTATTTGCCCTAAGCGGCATTTTCGGCGATCTGCTAATTGTGGCGCTCACCATTGTGCCGGTGGGTATCTCCGGCGGCCAATTGGTATATGGGTCGCTGGCAGACACCGTGATGGGGGGGCAGGTATGGCGTCTGCTCTCCCCCGCATTCCTGCATTTTGGCTGGATGCACCTGATTTTCAACCTGATGTGGGTGTGGTACTTCGGACGGCAAATCGAGCTGCGCCAAGGCAGTAAAACGATGCTGCTCCTGCTTCTCGTCGCCGGTATCGGTGCCAACTTGGCGCAATACGTGACCGGAACGGTGCTGTTTGGCGGTATGTCCGGCGTGGTCTATGCGCTATTGGGCCATGTGTGGCTGATGTCCCGCCGTGCCCCGAACAGTGGCTTTTTCGTGCCGCAAATGCTGGTGGTGTTTATGCTCGGCTGGATGGTGTTCACCATGACCGATATTGCCAGTACCGTCGGCTTTGGCAACGTGGCCAATGAAGCCCACCTGGGCGGGCTGCTCGTGGGGCTCGCCACGGGCTGGTATTATTCCTCCAAACGTAGCAAAGCCTAACGCCGCCAATTTGAAAGCAGCAAATACTTGAGGTGCTAACCGTGAGCGATATGACCTTCGATAAAATGATCAACCAGATGACGCCTGCGATTTATGAAAGCCTTAAGCAGGCGGTGTCGCTACGCAAATGGCCTGATGGCCGCCGCTTAACGCCGGAGCAAACCGAGCTGTGTTTGGAAGCTGTCATGCGTTATGAAGTTGAAAACAATGTACCGGAAGAGAATCGCGTAGGTTATTTGGAGCGGCGTACCTGTGGGGCAGGTGCGACAGGCGCAGGCGTTAGCCCAGAAATGGCGGGCCTTGGCCGGGATGCCACGCGTGACTGATTTGTTAATCCCCGAGGTCTCTCCCGTTAAAGGGTGTTTGCAAAAAATGGCGGCGGCACTGCCTAGCCGCCAAGACGAGCAAGTGGTTTACCATCTGCGCGCTGGTGAGCATCGGGTGGCGTTGAATGAGCGTATTGGCTCCCCCATGCGCCTTGCATGGAGCGGTGCCATTGCCTGTACTCACTGCGGTCGGGCAACCAAAAAAAGCTTTGCACAAGGCTACTGCTACCCTTGCTTTAAGCGCTTGGCGCAGTGCGATACCTGCATCATGAAGCCAGAGACCTGCCACTACTACCAAGGCACCTGCCGCGAGCCGGAGTGGGGCGAGGCGCACTGCTTTCAGCCCCATATTGTGTATCTCGCCAACTCTTCTGGTTTGAAGGTGGGCATTACCCGCAAAACACAAATGCCCACTCGCTGGTTGGATCAAGGCGCTATTCAGGCGCTGCCGATTCTCGAAGTGAATACCCGCCAGCAGTCCGGGTTCGTCGAGATGCTATTCAAAGAGCAGGTGGCTGATCGCACCAATTGGCGTGCTATGGTCAAAGGTGAGGTCGATCCCCTTGATCTGCGCGCTGAGCGTGACCGATTGTTAAACACACTGGCAGACGGTTTAGGCCAGCTACGTAGTGTTCACGGCGAAGACGCCATTCGCACGTTGGATGAGGCTCCTTTGCAGTTCGACTATCCTGTGGCTGCGTTTCCCCGCAAAGTAGTCTCTCATAATTTTGATAAGCAGCCGCTGGTTGAAGGCATCCTTCAGGGCGTGAAAGGGCAGTATCTCATGTTCGATACGGGTGTGATAAATCTACGTAAATTCACAGGTTACGAGATTTCGGTGGAGTGAAACTTGGCGTTTTGCCTAGCCAGAATGGCATCGGTTGACTAAGGTTATCAGGGTCACAATAGACTCTGCCCTAGTAACGCAAGGAAGCCTCGATGCCATGGCTAAAACTGCTGCACATCGCCGCGCTGGTCATTTGGTGCGGCGCTCTTCTTTATTTGCCTGCACTTTTATTACAGGCGCTTCAGCTACGTAAAGATGCGGGCTTCGCTCAGGGCACGCCGCCCATGCCGCGTTTTTTTTATAACTCCATTGCTACCCCGGCGGCACTCGCTGCGATTGCCTCAGGCACGCTGCTATTTCTGTTACATGGCCTGTTAGGCGGCTGGTTGATCTTAAAGCTGGGGGCCGTGGTGTTAATGGTAGCTGCCCACGGCTGTTTTGGCTGGCTTATCCTGCGCCTGGAAATGGGAATTTTTAAAGGGGTGAAGGCAGCCAGCCTGTGTGCGCTGCTGCTGGCGCTGGTGGGCATCTTTGGCGTGCTAGGGTTTGTGCTCTCTAAACCGCTGGAGTGGAGCTAGCTCAATGGCCAATGTCCTATTACGGGCTGCCATTGAGCCGCTCGGGTTACTATTCTACTTCAACGCCCACCGCGTGCTCGTACACCAGTTGGCCACCGAGCCACCCGGCCAGCGCAATCAAGCCGGCCGTTACCAGCGAGATGGCCAACCCCCACGGCAGCACCGCACTGGGCTCAGTGAAACGCAGCAGCCAGTTCAGCGACGCCAGAGAGAGCATGACCACAGCCACAATGGCGTGGCTCCAGCCAGTAATCAGTCGACGGATGCGTGCTACCGAGACCAAGTCAATAATGCCTGCCACCGACGCAATCCAGCCGCCAAACGCGCCAACACCCGCCAGCCAAAGCCCGCCGCGCAACCAAAACGTATCTTGGGTATACCAGTAGGCGATATCGCAAGCGACCAGTGCCATCAGCGCCGCTACCGGGAAGTGAATCATTACCGGATGGAGTGGATGGCCAGCCAGCGACGCGCGGCTTTTGATCGAGCGTTGGGGAGTAGGTGTCATCGTCACTTCCTGTGGTTAGACAAAGCGAAACAGTCGGATAGATCAACTGCACTTCAGGGAAAACGCTAATGAGGGAACGCAATAGCGCTACGTCCACCGTCACTCCGTATGTATCGCCGCGATGGACCCGACGAGTCGCCTGTCTGTTGGGGCCTGCCCTGGTAATAAGTTTGGCAGGCTGTGCAGGCGACAGTTCTATCTTAGACCCTGCAGGGCCCGCCGCGCGAGACGTTCGGTTAATTTGGTGGGTAATGCTGGGCTTTGCCACCATCGTGCTGATTGGTGTCACCGTGGTTTGGCTGTACGCCTTCAAACCGCGCAACGTCGAGCGTACATCCGCCCAAGAGCGCCGTATCGCGCGGCGCTGGATTATTGGTGGAGGCCTTGTGTTGCCGATCACCAGTGTGACTGCGCTGTTGATGTTTGGGGTGCCCGCTGGGCAACGCATGCTGCCGCTCCCGCTAGGCGAGCCGCCTGAAGTGATTGAAGTGATCGGCCACCAATGGTGGTGGGAAGTGCGCTACCCAGGCGCCGAAGGCGGCGAAGTCGTCACCGCTAACCAGCTCGTCATGCCCGCCGGGGAGCCGGTGGATTTTCATGTGAGCGGCGCGGATGTCATTCACGCGTTTTGGGTGCCGCGCCTGGGCGGCAAAATCGACATGCTGCCAGGAAGGGTGAATAAAATCCGCCTGGAAGCCGATGAGCCCGCCGTATTTGGTGCCCAGTGTGCCGAGCTGTGCGGGGTGGGCCATGCCCATATGCATTTGTACGTCGAAGCCGTGCCTCGTGAAGCATTCGATGCATGGCTGGCAGCTCGCCAAGACGCAGAACTAAGCGAATTAGCGACCCAAGATTCAGCCCACGATAGCGCAAGAGAGGCCTTTGCGACCCACTGCGCGAGCTGCCATCGAGTGGCTGGCGTCAGCCAGGGCGATGTAGGGCCGAACCTCTCGGATATCGGTAGCCGCACGATGCTGGGTGCCGGTGTGATGGCCATGGAAGAGGGCGCGGTGAGCCAGTGGCTGCAGCAGCACCAAACGCTGAAGCCGGGCAATAAAATGCCCGCCCACGACGATATTGATAAGGACACCTTGGATGCCCTGGGTGCTTGGCTGGAGACCTTGACCCCATGAAGAGCGTGAATCAAGAGGCGGTAGAGCAGGACCCGCAGCAACTACACGAAGACCTACATGACATTTGGGGCAACCCGAAAGGGCTAAAGGCCCTCACCATCGTGAACCATACAACGCTCGGTCTGCGTTTTATGATCACCGGGATGGTGTTTTTCCTGATTGGCGGCATTCTCGCCATGCTAGTGCGCACCCAACTGGCGATGCCCGACCAGGACTTTATGTCGCCGGAGATCTATAACCAGGTCACCACCATGCACGGCACGGTGATGATGTTCCTGTTCGCCATCCCTATGCTGGAGGGGCTGGCGATTTACCTGATCCCTAAAATGATTGGTGCCCGTGACTTGGTGTGCCCACGGCTAACGTCGCTGGGTTATTTCTGCTACCTGTTTGGCGGGATCATCCTCACCTCCAGCCTAATTATTGAGATGGCGCCTTCAAGCGGCTGGTTTATGTACACGCCGCTGAGCAGTAAAGAGTTTGCCCCGGATTTGGGCTCCGATTTTTGGCTGCTGGGCATTACCTTTGTGGAGATATCAGCGCTCTCGGCGGGAGTGGAGCTGGTGGTGTCTATCTTACGCACCCGCACCCAGGGCATGGCGCTGCATAAGATGCCGCTGTTTGCGTGGTATATCCTCGCCATGGCGCTAATGATCGTGGTGGGTTTCCCACCGCTGATACTCGGCAGCGTGCTGCTGGAGCTTGAACGGGCGGTAGGCATGCCGTTTTTCCAAATTGCGGGCGGCGGCGACCCGGTACTCTGGCAGCATCTGTTCTGGCTGTTTGGCCACCCAGAGGTGTACATCATCTTTCTGCCTGCTGCCGGGATTATTTCGACGCTGATTCCCGTGTTTGCCGGGCGGCCCATCGTGGGATACGGCTGGGTAGTGGCAGCGATCACCATTATGGGCTTTATCAGCTTTGGGCTATGGGTTCACCACATGTTCACCATTGGCATTCCGCAGCTGGCCCAGGCGTTTTTCTCGGCGGCCAGTATGCTAGTGGCCGTGCCCACGGCGATTCAGGTGTTTGTCTGGATAGCCACGCTCTGGCTTGGCAAACCCAAAATGAAGCTGCCCATGCTGTGGGTGATGGGCTTTTTAATTATCTTTGTGTGTGGTGGGTTAACCGGCGTCATGCTGGCGCTGGTGCCGTTTAACTGGCAGGTGCACGACACCCACTTTGTAGTGGCTCACATGCACTACGTGCTGGTGGGGGGCATGTTCTTCCCGCTGATCGCCGGGCTTTACTATTGGTTGCCGCTCTTCTCCGGGCGAATGCCCTCCGAAAACCTGGGGCGCTGGGGGTTTTGGCTTACTTTCCTGGGCTTTAACGGCACCTTCTTGATCATGCACTGGACCGGGCTGCTCGGTATGCCCCGGCGGATTTACACCTATGAAGCAGGGTCGGGCTGGGAGATTTTTAACCTGCTCTCGTCGATCAGCAGCTTTGTGCTCTCGGCAGGGATTGCCATGGTGCTGCTGGATATCGCGCTGCACTTTCGGTTTGGCAAGCCTGCCAAGCATAACCCCTGGAATGCCGATACGCTGGAGTGGGCCAACACCATGCCGCCCAGCGCCTATAACTTTGTCAGCCTTCCCAATGTCGAAACCCGCCACCCGTTGTGGGATGACCCAAATCTGCCTCATACCATGGCCGAGGGTAAGCACTCGTTGGCGGTGGCTTCCCACGGCAGAAGGGAGATGTGGGGCACCGATCCAATTTCAGGCAAGGTGCGCGAGATTATCCACCTGCCCGGTAACTCCTGGTGGCCGCTGTTTGCCGCTGCCGCGCTGGCGGTGGTGTGCCTGAGCCTGCTGACCAAGGTGTACGCGTTGGCAGGCGTGTTCGTGATGATTGCCGGTATCTTTCTGCTGCGCTGGTCCTGGGAGAACGGTGCCCACCCCAAGGCGGCACCGGATGCAGGCGTCAAACCCGGCGACCCACCGCTTCACTCGCGCACCATGGATGGCCCCGGCCTCTGGGCGATGGGTGTTTTTCTGATCGCCAACGGATCGTTTTATCTCTCTTACCTGTTTGGCTGGTTCTACCTCTGGACCGTTTCACCCGAATGGCAGATGCCAGAGACGCCGCCGCTATCGCTCATATTAATGGGTGCAGCTGGCGTAGCGGTTTTAGCCGGTTGTGGTGTGATGGAAAAGCTGGTACGTGGGCTGCGCCAGCAGCGTGACGCCGGGCTAGGTGCAGGCTTCTATTTAGCCGCTGCGTTAGGCGCACTACAAGTGGGGCTAACGGGCTGGGCGCTGTGGCAAGCCGAGCTTGCTCCCACGCAAACCTCCCACGATGCGGTGATGCTGGTCGGCCTTGTCTACGCTCTGTTCCACGGCGGTTTAGCGGTCGTCTTGACCGTGCTTCAAGGCCTGCGTGTGGGCTATGGCTATGTGGGCGCTCATGCTCCCTTCGAGCCGGGCGTAGTAGCCCTGCTATGGCGCTATAACGTGGTCACCTTTGGGCTGCTCATAGGGGCGCTAGCGGTGCTGCCCCGCGTGTTAGGAGGGTAGGGCGATGGAACGACTTAACTTTACCCACCCTATCCATTTGATAGTGGGGCTAACGCTTTGGAGCGTTTGGTTTGTGGCCGTTTATAGCGGCCTATCGGTGGCCTGTGCGGTAAATCCACCGCCGCCGGAGGCAAGATCACTCACGCTACTCAACGCAGGTCTGGGCGGTTTTACCCTTCTCTGTGCTGCTGGGCTTGTGCTGTTGGCCTGGGGGTGCTGCCGCACAGCCAAGCAGCATCAGGGGCGTCAGCGCTTTCATGCCGTGGTATCCGGTTGGCTCTACTTGTTTTCTGCCTTTGGCGTGGCGTTTGCGGGGCTACCCATCATTGGCGTGCCGCCTTGTCTGTAACCGTGAACAGTGACTCGCCTGCTAATGACGACGCACCGCTCTATACGCTTCATGGCATGTGGTGCACCAGCTGTGCGCTGGCGGTAGAGGGCGCGCTAGCTCGCGTACCGGGCGTCGCTCAGGCCAGCGTTCATTACCCTACTGCAACGGTATGGGTAAACGGCGCTCCCGCAGCAACCCAGTTGGCGGTGCTAGCCCCCGTGGTGAAGCGGCTGGGCTATCGGCTAAGCGAGTTAGAGCCAGTGCAAGATGCCCAACAGCGCTTAGCCCAAGAGAGCCGCTATCTCACGCTGCGCCTGATTGTAGGTGCGGTGTTGGGTATGTGGACCATGCTGGCGTCGCTGCTGATCTACGTGGGCGCGTTGCCCAATGCCACCATAGAGCTGGTCGTCGCTTGGGTGTCCGGTGCCTTTTCACTGCCCGTCGTGCTCTATTCCGGCCTGCCGTTTTACCGAGCGGGGTGGCGCACGCTATTGGCCCGACGTCCCGGCATGGATGTATTGGTAAGCCTGGGTGTGTTTGGCGCCATGGCGGTATCGGTAGGGCTGCTGCTGCGCGGCTCTTCAGAGGTCTATTTTGATACTGCGGTGATGCTGATTGTGCTGCTTCTAGTGGGCCGACTGGTCGAAACCCTGTGCAGGCAGCAGGGGCTCAAAGCCTTTGATGCACTAAGGCTGCCGGAGGATGACGTGGTGGTTTGCCAAGGCGAGCAGCGCGACACGCAGCCCGTTGGGGAAGTCTCCATAGGAGCCGTGATTGAAGTGCCCCCCGGTGAGCAGGTGCCTCTGGATGGACTGCTGGAAACGCCCGGCTGGCTGGATACCGCCACGCTCACTGGGGAAAGCGTGCCCCGTTACCTGCATGCTGGGCAGCGCGTCTATGCGGGCTGCCGCTATGCGGCGAGGCTAAACGCTGCGCCTTTGAAGGTGACTGTGACGGCCACCGTCGGCCAGCGGCGGGTGGATAAACTGTGCGAGCAAATGCGCCGCGCCCAGGCAAAAAAGGGCGAATTGCACAAGCTGGCCGACCGCTTTGCCTCATGGCTAAGCCCCGTAGCGCTGCTGCTGGCTGTGCTGACACTCCCACTCGGGCTGCTATTGGGCCTTGGTCTAGAAGACGCTGCTGTGCGTGCGCTGTCTGTTTTGGTGGTGGCTTGCCCCTGCGCGGTGGGGCTGGCGGTTCCGCTGGCAAGCCTTGCCGGTAGCAGCCAAGCGTTACAACAGGGCATTGCGCTTCGCGACCCTGCTGCTTTTGAAACCCTGGCGAAAGTACGCGGTATTGCCTTCGATAAAACCGGTACGCTCACCCGTGGGCAGCATCAGGTAGTGCATGCCGCGCTGCGCCAAGGCGAAGATCTCACGATGTTTCAGGCGATGCTGCACAACGCCGTTAGCCAAAGCGAACACCCGCTAGCCAGCGGTTTGCTGGACTGGGCGAACAAGGCTGAAACAGCAACGCCGCCCAAAGCGCTTCATAAAGTATTTCATAACGTACTTCATCTTGAGGAGCATCCCGGCAAAGGCCAGCAAGTAACGTTTCAAAACGGAGAGCAGTGGTGGTTAGGTAGCGCCGCATGGATAGAGCAGCAGCTTGGCGCGCCCTTGCCAGATAACGCCCAACACCCTGACTACGCCTTTGCTTCACAGGTGGTAGTGGCCAACAGCCGCGGTTGGCTCGCCACGCTTTACTGTGCCGACCAGCCGGTAAGCGATGCGAAAGCGAGCCTTGCCGAACTACAGCGCTCAGGGTACATCGTGGCGCTGATCAGCGGCGACCGTCAGGGGCCGGTGGGCTGGCTTGGCCAGCAGGTAGGGTTAGCAAAAACCGCCTGCTACGCCCAGCGTTCGCCGGAAGCCAAAGCGGCACTGCTCAAAGCCTTGCCGTCGCCCACGCTCTATGTGGGCGACGGGGTGAACGATACCTTAAGCCTTGCTGAAGCCGGGGTAGGCGTCGCTCCCATGCAAGCCAGCGAAGCCGCCCGCAACGGAGCGGCCGCACAGCTGCTTTGGCCTGGGGTGAGCGGTATCGTAAGGCTATTGGCACTGGCTAAGCGCACCCGCCGAGTCATGGTGCAAAACCTAGTGTTTTCGGCGCTTTACAACACGCTGGCGCTTGGGCTGGTGACCATGATGGCGGTCCCGCCCTTGGCCGCCGTGCTGGCGATGGCAGCAAGCTCGCTCAGCGTGACGTTAAATACAGCGCGCCTTGCGTGGGCAGAGCCTGACGAGGCTAGCGATAGCCCAATGCCTGCCCTAAGCGCTCAGCGTTCGATGCCACCCACTGCGGGTCAATCGCGCCCCACTGCTTAATGGTGTAATGGCCAATGTTGTGGCGCTCGCCGTCGCCTTTTTCAAACACACACTCAATATCTAGCTCGCCGAGCGACGCGATGGTGTCCTGGGCGGTGCGCCTCGGCATGCCGGTGGCTTCCATCAACGCGGGTACGCTGGCCACGCCTTGCTCAATCAAGTGGGCCACGTAAAGGCGGCGGTAAAAGCTGGATTTTGTTTTGCTGAGCGACATGGAGAGGGCGTCTTCTTAGTGATGGGTATTCCAGCAGTCTAATCAAATAAATCCCCCTGTGCCCGGGGCGGGCGAAAATCACGGGTATTCAGCCCCTGCTCGGTGCGTGGCTGCATGTTCCACTGGCGGCTAGCACGCTGAAACCGCTGGGCGATTAAGTCAGCGAATACTCCCTCACCGCGAAAGCGCTTACCAAAGGCAGCATCGTAGGTTTTACCGCCCCGACACTGGCGCATCAAACTCATTACCTTAGCGGCGCGCTCGGGGTAGTGGGCTTCTAGCCACGCTTCAAACAGCGGCGCGACCTCGTGGGGTAGCCTTAGCAGCATCCAGTTCGCGGTGCGCGCCCCGGCACGACTGGCGGCTTCCAGAATGCGTTCAATTTCGTGGTCGGTCAGGCCTGGAATAATCGGCGATACCAGCGTGCCCACCGGTATTCCCGCCGTGTTTAGCTCACGAATCACTTTCAGGCGCGCCTGGGGCGATGCCGTGCGGGGTTCCAGCGTGCGCTTTAGGTTAGCGTCTAGGCTGGTCAAACTCACGAACACCCGCACCAAGCGATGCTCTGCCATTTCTGCTAGTAGATCTATATCCCGCAAAATCAGCGTGCTTTTCGTCACTAGCGTCACCGGGTGGCGGCAAGCCAACAGCAATTCCAGCAAGCGGCGGGTGGTTTGGTAGGTGGCCTCTAGCGGCTGGTAACAGTCGGTATTGCCGGAGAGGTTAATGGGTCTGCAAACGTAGTGGGGGTGGCAAAGCTCCTCTTTTAAATGCTCCACCAGCCCGTGGCGGGCGATCAGTTTGGTTTCAAAATCCAGCCCCGGCGATAAATCCCAATAGGCGTGGGAGGGCCGCGCATAGCAGTAGACACAGCCATGCTCACAGCCGCGATACGGGTTAAGCGAACGATCAAAAGGTAAATCTGGAGAGTTGTTCCAAGAGAGCGCGCTTTTACTGGCTTCCTCGCGCACTTCTGTTGCCAGCGAGGTGGTGGCCTCCTCTTGCCACCAGCCGTCATCCTCCGCCACGCTGCGGGTAGGGGCGAAGCGGTTATGTGGGTCGTAGGTTGCACCACGCCCTTTATGCACGGTAGTGCGGGAAGGGTCAAACGCCGCCATCTGCCACCTCGTAAGATATGTCGCTGTATATGTTTAAACATACAGTATATGGCGTATGAAAGAGGGTGCAAGCACGACGCTGCTAGCTCATGCTGAGCTAAAATGCTTCGTGCCAGTACTGTAGTGTCGTTTCTGATACCACGCCATGCTGCGTACCAATCTCAATAACCGCTTGCTGGAGCGCGCGGGCCAAAGTTGGTTGGTGGCATAACGCTAACGACCGAATCATGCGCGTAATACGCAGATGGTTGTGGCCCCCAGCTTTCAACCAGATATGGGTTTGTATCGATAGCGTTGGCTGAGCGGTGATGATGTTGCCATCCCGTGTTAGCCCCAAAAAATTTAACATTACATCCAGTGAGCGTTGCTGGTGGTGGCGTAAGCGCTCGTCATTCGCAAAAGCTGCTTGCACTGCAGGCGTTAAGAGCGGCGCAAAGCTATTAAAACGGCTCGCTTCTGGAATAGGAAACAGCCACTGAATATAGTCGTGGGTATGCTCTAGCCAAAACGGCGAGAGCGCCCAGATATCTTCAAGTAAACGCCCTTTATGATCGGGGGATTCACCGCGATAAAACGCGAGTAAGCGGGTATCGTTATCCATTATGTCTCCCCATTAACGTTTCAGCGTGGCCATGCAGCGCCAATCCGAGCGCAGGCAGTTTTCGTACAAATCCTCAGTGTGTCTCGTAGGTGAGCGTTGTGTCCTGGTAGTGCGCTAGTACCTGCTCAGCACTCTTTTTTAATGCCTCACGCCACGTGGCAGGGGCGGTGACTTTCACATTGGCGCCCATGCCCATCAGCCACCAGAGGGTTTGTTGGTCATCCGGCACTTGGGCGGTTAACCGGTACCAGTTACTGTCGGGGAGGGCTTCAATGGTTTGCGTCTCAGAAAGCGGTGTTTCCTGCAGCAACCACGCCACAGGTTTCGCGATCTCCGCTTCCAGCGTCACATCGCTCGGCCCTTGCCGATAACCAAACGCGCCGCCCTGAATGTAGCGGTCAATATCAAAATCAGGCTGTGCCTGCCAGGGGTGCTGGCTGAGTGTGGCTTGTTTAATGCGATGCAGGGCAAACTGGCGCAAATCCTCAAATCCGTTTACATGGGCCAGTAAATAGGTCGCGCTATGGCGGCTGACGATGCCTTGCGGATGAAGCGTGAACGGCTTTTCTGTTTCGCTGGAGCGCGACAGGTAGACGACATCAACTGCCTTCTGCTCAAGCAAGGCTTCAGAAATAGTTTGCCAAGTGGACTCATCTATTTCAGCCGGAATCAGCGCTTTACCGTTGGGAATGGCGCGTACTTTTCGCGCCCATTGGCTAAGCCCGTTGGCGTTCATTTCATCCAATAACCGCCGTGCATCGGTAAAGTGGGGCGATAACTGCCCGACCACCACTGGGGGTAAGAGCCCTTTTAAATACTCTTCCGCTAGCACCAGCGTTAAGGCGCTGGGTACATCCAGTGCCGGTAGCTGGCACTGAAAATCACGATCAAAATACCAGCGGTAAGGCTTCTGGCTATCGTCGCAGCCAATCGGAAACTGAGTGGAGAGCTTCTGGCTAAGGTCACGCTGTAGGGAGCGAGTGTCGATCTTAAAACCACGCTCGGCAAGCTTCTCCTTTAGCACAGGGGTCGCGATACGCCCAGGAAAGCGGGGAATCAGCTGCAGCATGGTTAAATAACGAAAGAGCGTGTCGCGTGCATCAGACATAATAAGCCAACCTTGGCCACTGTGATAAAGATGAAGAGTTTACCGAACCTCACAAAACTTAGCGACTCTCTCGGGTAACTCATGGGTCGCTTTGGTGATGAGGTGGGCGCGATGGCGCCAGAGCATGGCAACTCGCACATCGGGTTGCGCATTGGGCAAGTGCCACCAAAGCTCGGCAGGGTGAGTATCTGCCGTCACTTCGAGCGATGTGTCAGGGTGCCCCTCCAACCAGCGATACACCTCCATTGCATTGCGGCCCACGCACACCGGGAACAGCGGTGCATCAACCGGTAGCGCAACACCTAACGCCAGCAGCAGCGTGTTCACTTCATGGTCGCACGCCAGGTGCCAACGATGCCGGCTAGCCACCAAGGGGGCGGTAAGATGGCCTGCCACACAGTGCCAAATCAGATGCGCCTGTAAATAGAGGCGCGATTCCTCTGTGAGTGTGGCGCTATAGCGTGGGCAAAAATAGAGAAACTTACCATCGGTGCTGGCGCTACCGAAATGTTGATCAGTAATAGGAGACAACATTAAGAACTGGCTAAAAAAGCTCATAACAGGCAGCGTTTCGGCCCATGTGTCGCGATCCGCCTGCCACTTCACAAGCTCCTGCCGAGCGCAATCATCAGTAAGTAAACAATCGGGCATCATCACCATCACTTTTACTCTTTTTGATGTTAGAGGCATACGTTATGGTGGTGATGCGACAACTAATGTCGCGTTATTTTTGAATATGCATACTTAGGCGTTATGTGTGCCGCATGGGGGCTAAAGTGCTGCCGGAGCGCTGGCTAGTGACGTTAGCGTGGCGAGAAAAAATAGACCAGATGGCAAGGCAGCTATACACCCTAAAAGCATAATGGTGAATAAGGAATGCCACGATTAGTCAAGACCACCATCGAGATTGACAAGTGGAAGCATCAGGGGCGCCAACAAGCGGCACGATGGCTGGGGTAGAGATATGGCGTGATTGGGTGATCTGAGGACGCGTATTACCTAAGCAGATGCCAGACATCACACCTTTGCGTAGAATACTAGGCAAGTTAGCTTAGCTTGATTAAGCCCAAGAGTGGCAAAGTAGCCACCGCAATCTGACAGGGAGGTAGAATGGTCACGGTTTATCCACGTCTAAGCGACGCTGAGTTAGAAGCATTGCCTTCCCGTACTGAGGCGAGTATTTACCGCAATGCCTATGAAATTGCCTGCTGGCTAAAAGAGCGTCACGACGCTGTCGCAGAGCCAGGGGAGTACCTGCCCAGCAGCCAAAAAGCAGTGGCTGTTTACACGTGGAAAAGGCCCCAAGACCAATGGCCGCTGTTACAGAGAGCAATTGCCGAACTGGAGCAAGACGGCTTGCAACCGCAGGATATTTTACCGCTTACCCCCTTTAAGGTGGCTAACAGCCAAGTGTTGCAAGCGCAGCGCTCCAAAAACAAAAACTACAGTACAACGAGCGTATGTTTAATGTTGCAGCGGTAAAAGGGCTGGAAGCACCAGTGGTGAGCTTGGTCGACATGAATACCAGTGTTTGGGCTGCGAACCCGAAGGTGGAGTATTTAGGAGCGTCTCAGGAGCGGGTGAACGTGTTAGTGTTTATTTCTGCACAGGATTTTAAATGAGCATCACCGCCTACCACGCAAAATATTATGCCTACGAGTTAACCAAACGCCATGCTGATAGGGGTGTTGATCGCCTATCGCAGTCTCTGTTTGATGCCAGTGTGGATTTAAACCCACACCAAATTGAAGCGGCGCTGTTTGCTATGCGTAACCCGCTACAACAAGGTGTACTGCTGGCTGATGAAGTAGGGTTAGGTAAAACCATTGAGGCCGCCTTGGTAGTTTGCCAGCTATGGGCGGAGCGTCGTCGCCGTATTTTGATAATTGCACCCGCCAGCTTGCGTAAGCAATGGGCACAAGAGCTGTATGAGAAATTCGCAGTCCCCACCAAAGTAGTGGATGCGGCTGTATTGCGCCAAGAGGCAGTCGGAAATGTGTTGCAGACGCTCGAATACATAACGCGTAGCAACATTGTGATTATGTCGTATCATTTTGCGACTCGACTGGAAGAAGAGCTGCGCGGTATTCCATGGGATCTAGTCGTATTGGATGAGGCCCACAAACTGCGCAATGCCCATCGTCCAAGCAACCGTATTGGACAAGCATTACGCCGCGCCCTGGAAGGGCGTAAAAAGCTATTGTTGACCGCCACGCCGCTGCAAAACTCGCTGATGGAGCTTTACGGGCTATCCACCCTGATTGATGAGCACCTGTTTGGCGACGATAAAGCCTTCCGTAAGCAGTTTGTGAATAATGATGCAAACCTGCCGGAATTGCGCGAAAGGATAAAACACTTTACCCACCGCACATTGCGTAAAGATGTGTTGGAATATGTGCAATACACACAGCGCAAAGCCCTTACCCAACCCTTTGAGCCAACTGATGACGAGCAAGCAGTTTACGATGCTGTCTCAGCCTTTTTGCAGCGTGAGCACTCTTTTGCTTTGCCGAAAAGTCAGCGCCATCTGACAGGTCTGATTCTGCGTAAATTACTTGCCTCTAGTACTCCAGCCATTATGGGAACCCTTGGCAGTATTTATCAACGTCTGGAACAGCAGCTTAAGGAGATGCATGAAAATTTAGTCTCAGTGTCTAATGGCTCCAGCTGGTGGTACACCCTGGCGGATGAAGAAGACTTGGAAAGCGATACGCTTGAAGCATTAGAAGAGCAAACTCAAGAGAGCGCGTCGGCAGCAATAGCAGCAGATACTAATAACCCCACCAATTTAACGCGTGCCCTAGAAGAAGAAATGGCTGAACTAGGGGGCATTATTGAGCAAGCAAGTAATCTGAATGACCACACTAAAGCCAGCGCCTTGCTTTCTGCTTTAACCCTTGGCTTTGAGAACATCCTGAATCCGTGAAGCCGGCGCCGACACTTTCCCTATCACCGCCAGCGAGCACTTTTTGATCATTCGCCCCGTGCAAGTTGGCTTTCGCAAGCCCGTTATTGCCAAAACCCACCGTGCTGATCGGTGCTGACGGCCCGTTTTGTCATGCCTTTCCACCCGCCAGGCACGACATATCTGGCGATCGCGTGTCGCTTGGAACTGCTTGTGGATAGAGTGTCGCCGATTGACGGTCAGCATGGCGTTCCTCGTGGATAACGCAGTCGGCTCCGCAGCGTCTTGAGCACCGTCATGCGCCCGATATCCTGCCCGAAGTC
>NZ_JAKGAY010000019.1:0-67811 GCF_021532545.1 Halomonas sp. Cn5-12 | reverse complement strand
GGATGCACCGGTTGACGGCGGGCTGAGGGCTCGCCGCGCCCAACCGGCCAGCAGGCAAGGCGTCAGAACCGCCTTGCAGAAGCTGAGGGGCAGGTTAAGAGCCACACAACAGCACCAACACCAACACCAACACAAGGGGGGGTGAAGAACCCACGCCTCAGCTCATCCATTAACCTCAAGTCCGACAGACTGCTAGGAGATAAGCATGAAGACCTTTGCCCTATCTCAAAGCACCGGTGCGGGGTCACCCGACGTAGCGGGCTTTTTTGATCCGCGCACCTTTAGCGTTCAGTACATCGTCAGCGACCCCGCTACCAAACAGTGCGCGATTATTGACCCGGTGCTGGATTTCGACGAGAAATCCGGCGCAACGGCGACTTTCTGCGCTGATGCGTTGCTGACATATGTAGAGGAAGAGGGGCTAACGGTGGCGTGGATTCTGGATACGCACCCCCACGCGGATCACTTTTCAGCAGCCCAGTACCTAAAAGAGAAGACCGGCGCACCGACGGCGATTGGCCAATACGTGACCAAGGTGCAGGCGCTGTGGAAGGAGATTTATCACTGGCCCGATATGGCCGTCGATGGTCGCCAGTGGGACAGGCTATTTGTCGAAGGCGATACGTTTACCATCGGTGAACTCAGCGCCCGCGTGCTTCACTCGCCTGGCCATACGCTGGCCTCTATTACCTATGTAATTGGTGACACCGCCTTTGTGCATGACACCCTGTTCCAGCCTGATTTTGGCACCGCGCGCGCCGATTTTCCCGGTGGGGATGCCAAGTCTCTATGGAACTCCATTCAGCAGATTCTCACGCTGCCGGACGATACGCGGCTGTTCACCGGCCACGACTATATGCCCGATGGCCGTGAGCCAACGTGGCAGAGCAGTGTCGATGAGCAGCGAGCCAACAACCCGCACTTGGTTGGCAAAAGCGAGGAGGAGTACATCGCCCTACGCCACCAGCGGGATAGCGAGCTACCCATGCCCAAGCTGATTTTGCACGCGCTGCAGGTGAATACTCGCGGTGGCCGTTTACCGGAACCAGAAGCCAACGGCAAGCGCTATCTAAAAATCCCCCTGGATGCCCTGGAAGGTGCGGCCTGGGATTGATGTTATCCAAACCAATAGGAGGTGTGGTCATGCAAACGAAGCCATTGGAGCCAGGCGTTGAGATCACCTCAGCGCTGGCGGTGGATGAGTTGGAAGAGGTAAAAGCGCGTGGTTTCAATGCGGTGGTGTGTAACCGCATCGAGGGTGAGAGCGAGGACTTTCCCGACGAGGCGCGCTACCGCGAAAAGGCCGAGCAGCTTGGGCTTGCCTGGGTGCATATCGCCGTGAAGCCAGGCGAGTACAGCGAAGCTGACATTCGCGCCTTTGCTGAAGCGCTCCAGCAGTTGCCGCGCCCGCTATTGGCATTTTGCCGCTCAGGTAAGCGGGCCACGCACCTGTGGGCCTACGCCAAGCGTCAGCACGAGCAGTGCGATTTGGCGGAGCTGTTTGCGGCGGCCCATGCGGCAGGGGTTGACTTGGAAGATCAGCGCCATGGCCTTGAACGAAGCGCCCAATAAAAAGCGAAGACGCGTGAAACCCTAGTACGAAGGCCCCGTATCAGCAGATACCTATTATGAGACTGCATCATGATCATTGAGCGCTGGGTGCCGCTAATCGGCTGGCTGCGAACGTATCATCGGGGCTTGCTCACGCGGGATGTACTTGCCGCGGTGATCGTCACGCTGATGCTGGTGCCGCAAGCGCTGGCCTACGCCATGCTGGCAGGGTTGCCGCCGGAAATGGGGCTCTATGCCAGCATGCTGCCGCTGGTGCTGTACGCCGTCTTTGGCACCAGCGCGAGTTTGGCAGTAGGGCCGGTGGCGGTGGCAGCACTCATGACGGCCTCAGCGCTGAGCAGTTTTGCCGCGCCGGGCAGCCCGGAGTATATCGGTGCGGGGCAGGGTTAATGGTCAAAGCCGCGCCTATTTCGGCCGTGGTAGTGACCACCCTGTTGGCCTGGGGCTTCCAACTAGAGCAGCGCGGGGTCGATTTGGTGGGCTTTGTGCCCAGTGGCCTGCCTGCCATTACGCTGCCGAGTCTGGATCAATCGCTGTGGCCCGGTCTGCTCCCGGCGGCGCTGCTGATCAGCTTGGTAGGGTTTGTAGAGTCGGTGTCCGTGGCGCAGACCCTGGCCGCCAAGCGTCGTCAGCGTATCGACCCCAACCAAGAGCTGATTGCGCTCGGCATGGCGAATCTTGGCGCTGGCATTAGCGGCGGCTCGCCGGTGTCGGGCGGTTTTTCGCGCTCGGTGGTCAATTTTGAAGCCGGGGCAGCAACGCCGCTGGCGGGGGCGTTTACCGCGCTTGGGATTGTGTTGGCCACGCTGCTACTCACCGACTTACTGGCCTTTTTACCCACCGCCACGCTGGCCGCCACGATTATCGTGGCAGTGGGGACGTTGATTGATTTGCCTGCGGTAAAGCGAACCTGGCAATACTCCAGCAGCGATGGGGTGGCGATGGTCGCTACTTTGCTGCTGACCCTTCTGCACAGCGTGGAAGTGGGCATTATCAGCGGGGTGGTGCTCTCGCTGGGGCTACACCTTTACCGCACCAGCCAGCCCCATAGTGCGGTGGTAGGGCGGGTGCCGGGCACCGAGCATTTTCGTAACGTGAAGCGCCATCAGGTCGAAACCGACGAGCATGTCGCCATGCTGCGCATCGATGAAAGCCTCTATTTTGCCAACGCCCGCTATCTTGAAGATACCGTCATGGCGCTGGCCTCCCGCTCGCCGTCGATCAAGCACATTGTGCTCACCTGTCAGGCAGTGAATGTCATCGATGCTTCGGCCCTGGAGAGCCTGGAGGCGATCAACGGTCGGCTGAAAGACGCCGGTGCCATGCTCCACTTGGCCGAGGTGAAAGGGCCGGTGATGGATCGCCTAACGCACACGGCGTTCTACCACGAGCTCACCGGCCAAGTGTTCTTTACCACCTATGACGCTTGGCAAGCGTTGGCGCATCCGGCCAGTGCTGGGGTGGTGTCGGTGTGACGTGGTTTTGTCACTCCCAGGCTGGGAATGGATCGGGCAGTTGCTGCCATACCTTCATACCTTCCAAAAGCTCCGCCTCGCTGAGCAGGCAGCTGTCCAGTGCTTCACGCATTCTGGCCTCATCTAGGTTTTGGCCGATAAATACCAGCTCCTGGCGCATATCGCCAAACGGCTCCTGCCACTTCTCCATAATGAATTGGCGATACTCTGGGTCCTCTGGCCAGTCGGTTTCTGGAATGGCTTTCCAAAACACGCCTGCCGGGCTGTGATGGGCAATGCCACCTGCCTGGCTCCACTGGCCCGCATAGCGAGGGCGGGTGGCCAGCCAGAAGAAACCTTTGGAGCGCAGCAGGCCTTTGCCAAACCATTCGGCGTTTAACAGGTCGTGAAACTTTTGAGGGTGAAAAGGGCGGCGAGCGTGGTAGGCGAAGCTGCCAATACCGTACTCTTCGGTTTCGGGGATGTGTTCGCCACGTAGCTCTTTCAGCCAGCCGGGCGCTTGCTGCGCGTGTTCAAAGTTGAACTTGCCTGTATTCAGCACTTTTTCTAGCGGCACGCCACCTTGGGTGATGGGCACGATGTCTGCGTCGGGATTGAGCGAGCGTAGAATCGCTTTCAAAGCGTCCAGCTCTTTCTCAGTGATCAGGTCGGTCTTGCTGATCAGTAGGACATTGCAAAACTCAATTTGGTCGACCAACAGGTCTGCGACGTTACGTTCGTCCTCTTCGCCCAGGCTCTCTCTGACCTCTTCAAGGCTTTGCGCTTCCTGGTATTGGGCGAGGAAGTTAGCCCCGTCCACCACCGTCACGAGGGTGTCTAGCCGGGCAACGTGGGAAAGGCTTTGACCACTCTCATCTTCAAAGGTGAAGGTTTCGGCGACAGGCAGCGGTTCAGAAATACCGGTCGACTCGATCACCAGGTAATCAAACTTACCTTCACGGGCCAGTTGGCTGACCTCGACCAACAGATCTTCACGCAGGGTGC
This sequence comes from Halomonas sp. Cn5-12, assembly GCF_021532545.1. NCBI lineage: Bacteria > Pseudomonadati > Pseudomonadota > Gammaproteobacteria > Oceanospirillales > Halomonadaceae > Halomonas > Halomonas sp. Cn5-12. The sequence goes on along the minus strand of NZ_JAKGAY010000019.1, from coordinate 63,780 downwards.
AGCAGATGCAGCCATTGCTCATTTCGACCAAGCGCTCGTCTGCGCGGTTGAGCGCAACATTACTGTCGAGTGTTGACTCGCCTGGGCCGCCGCGTACCAGGGCACCATCGATATTGACGTCGCTCATGTCATTGACGATCACCGCCACCCGGAGGCCTTCACGGTTCGCCAGGATATGGTTGAGCACGGTGGTTTTGCCGGCACCTAAAAAGCCGGAAAGCACGGTCACGGGTAAGGGAGAAAGCAACGACATTGCCAAGACCTTTCATAGTATATGTTATGTGATAATATAACATTATTGGGGCGCTGAAAATGGTCTTCGCCTCTCTGTTCCTTCCTAGTGAGTAAGATAAGAGAGAGTGGGACAATAAGACAGTGGCGTTAACGTTTGTACTGGGTAGGGCAGTAGCCTCTCATCACATCGGGCGAGCGAAGCGACTGATGTTTGGTAGTGCGGCCCGTGACCCGCTTGCGCCATAGGCGGAATGAGCCTGGGGTCATCTGGTAGCGCATGACCTCGATCACATCGGGTTCCCCTAAACCAAATAGCCGTTCGATCGCTTCAAAAGGCGTGCGATCTTCCCAGGCCATTTCGATGACGCGAGACTGTTCGTCCTCTGGCAGGCGACGAAAGCGCTTTACGGCGGCTTTGGGCATGGCGCGTCCTCATCATTGACGTTTTCGAATAGAGAGCAGGCAAACCCCAGTGCCCCACGGGTTGTGCAACGTAAGCTATACACATTAATTTTATTGCATAGGTTTTTGCAAGCGATGAGCAATAAAACAGCGCTATTTGACGGCGAGCAGGGCACGAAACAGACCGTTCATGAGTACCGGCTCGTCTCGCTGAATACGAAAGCCAGCATGTTGGATCATGGGGCTGGCTTGACGCGTGATATCGGTCGCAATGATCGAAGTGAATACGTTCAACGTGCGGCGCCCCCACCCGGCAGGTTGGGTGTCGGGTTGGAATTTATCCATGACGCACAGTTGTCCGCCGGGTTTCAGTACGCGATAGGCCTCTGCCAAACCCTGCTCAGGGCGAGGCATGACCGCCAAAATCAGGTGCATGATGACGACATCGAAGTGTTCATCAGGATAGACGAGTTGGGTGGCGTCCATGACATGACAAGCCACATCACGCTGATAGCGCTCGGCCCTGGCGCTGGCGCGCCGGACCATCGCAGGGGTGAGATCGGTCAGGTGTATTTCTAACTCGTGGGGCAAAAAGGGGAGGTCCAGCCCCGTCCCTGCTCCCACCAAGAGAACGCGCATACCGGGTTCCCAGTCCACTTGGCTGAGCGCGACACGTCTTGGTCTGCGCAACGCGGGCGCTACGAGCGCATCGTAGAGAGGCGCGTAGGCGCTGTAGCGAAGACGATTCCAGGAAGTCGTGTTCAGCATAGGGCCTCGCAAGGTGGGAGTGAGCTGGGCGCCAGGACGGCGTCGAGTGTTGGGGCTGCCATGCTGAATGCAGCGCTCACTACCTATAGCACGAACCGTAGAGAAGCACCAAAGGTGCTGGCAACCCCGCCAGTCGCGTTGGGGGGGAGCGGATACGTTAGGCAGTGATAGCTCAAAAGAGTCGGGATAGTCGTGTTGGTTACTCTTCGGTGGAGGAATCTTGTCGAAAACGCGTGGCCAAGCTTTCTATGAGTTCTAGCATCAAACGGGCTTATGGGGCTGCTGTCTCAGCAGCCCTTTTTTAAGAAGGTAAACAGTGTCGTCAATGCATCCATTCTCATATATAAGATAAACGGCGATGCTAGGCTGGCCCCTGTAGTGTTTGCGAAGGGCACTCACCAAACTGCTGCTTGTAGTCGTGGGCGAACTGTCCCAAATGCCAAAAGCCCCAGTAGGTCGCGATCTCGGTGACCGTTTGGGTCGGCTCGGCCGCGCGTAATGCACGACGAACGCGATTCAGCCGCGTCAGTCTTAGAAACTGCAGCGGGCTGATACCTAAAATCGTCGTAAAGCTATATTGCAGCGTGCGTCGGCTCACATGTGTCAGTTCGCATAATGCTTCCATGGTAATCGGCGCTTCTAGATGCTCATCGACATACTGCTTGACCCGGTCGACGACGGCCTTTCGGTGAACGTAGCTAGGAGGCAGCTCTTTGCTGGGCTGCTGGGCATCCAGCAGCTCTAACAGGCCAGTCAAGAGAATATCCTGATGCAGCCTCTCGGCGATGGCGCTCTGCTGCTGGCCTAACAGGCGTTCCAAAAGAAACAGTAAGGCGCGCAGCGTGACAGGGTTCACATGACGGCGGGGCGCAGTCATCCACTGCTCATCCAGCGTGATGCCCTGGCGCTCGGCAGCGTCGTATAACGCCGGTAGACGTATCACCACCCCGTAAATATCGAAGCCTTCCGGGGTCACCAATTCAAAATCGCGCCCGCCGGGGCGGCACATTACTTGCTGTGTGTCGAGGGGTTGTCCATTGATACGCGACCCCGCCGAGCGGGGTGGAATCCCCAGCCACAGTGAGTCCTCCCACACCCGACACTCCTGACGCAGCGCTTGGCCCGTGTGTTCTTTGAAGACTTGAAGGGCAGGCAGCACAATTTCATCCAGCCGACCGTAAAAGCGGCCTGGGGTGAGCTGGTCGTACTGCTGCTGCCAGCGGGTCAGATTTTGCGCATGCTCATCGGCATCGAAGGCTTCTTGAATGCACTTTTTTGGTGCGCTTTGAGTCGGCGTCGAGGACATCACCCGCTCCTAGTGGCGTGACCGACTAGCGTCCACGCCTTGTTGTCGTTATTAATCCACTGTTTCTTATTGGTTTTTATATCCTTGGTGTGTTTTGCCAAAACTCGATACTCCCCGTTAAGTGATAGCGCTATTGTGAGAACAAGCAAGTTTTGTTCCTCAACGCGCATACCGCGCCTTGAGTATCGAATAGGTAAGAGAAGGGAAGGCCCATGGCGCAGACCTATCACACCACGGTGGGAAGCCGCCGCTATCGCTTTAGCGGGCTCGCCGAACTGATGGCCAAAGCCACGCCGCCGCGCTCGGGCGACCGACTTGCGGGGGTGATGGCCGACTCCGCAGAAGAGCGAGTCGTCGCCCAAATGGTGCTGGCGGAGCTACCGCTCACCACCTTTTTGAACGACGCGCTGATCCCCTACGAGCAGGACGAAATCACCCGTCTGATCATCGACGACCACGATGCAGAGGCATTTGCACCGCTAAAGCACCTCACCGTAGGCGATTTTCGCAACTGGCTGCTCTCTGACCACGCCACCAGCGAAGCGCTGTCAGCTGCCTGCCCCGGTATTACACCGGAAATGGCCGCGGCGGTGAGTAAGCTGATGCGCAACCAAGACCTCATGCTGGTGGCCAAAAAGTGCCAAGTGACCACCGCGTTTCGTAACACCATCGGCCTGCCGGGGCGGCTTTCGACCCGCTTACAGCCCAACCACCCCACCGATGACGTCACCGGCATCGCGGCCAGTATTCTCGATGGCCTGCTGTATGGCAGCGGCGATGCGGTGATCGGTATCAACCCGGCCACCGATAACGTCGCACAAAGCATCAAGCTGATGCGCCTGATGGACGACGTGATCCAGAAATACGAGATCCCCACCCAATCCTGCGTGCTGACCCACGTCACCAATACGCTAGAAGCCATCGAGAAGGGCGCACCGGTAGACCTGGTCTTTCAATCCATCGGCGGCACCGAAGCCACCAACCGCAGCTTTGGGTTCGATTTGAGCACCCTGGCGGAAGCCGAAGCCGCCGCGCAAACGTTGAACCGAGGCACCGTGGGTCGCAACGTGATGTATTTCGAAACTGGCCAGGGCAGTTCGCTCTCCGCCGACGCCCATCATGGGCTCGACCAACAAACCTGCGAAGCACGGGCCTACGCCGTGGCGCGCAAGTTCAATCCGCTGCTGGTCAACACGGTGGTGGGGTTCATTGGCCCCGAGTATCTGTACGACGGCAAAGAGATCACCCGCGCCGGCCTTGAGGATCACTTCTGCGGCAAGCTCTTAGGTGTGCCGATGGGGTGCGACGTGTGCTACACCAACCACGCCAACGCCGATCAAAACGATATGGACAACCTGCTGACGCTGTTGGGTGTGGCGGGCTGCAACTTCGTGATGGGCATCCCCGGCTCTGACGACATCATGCTCAATTATCAAACCACGTCGTTTCACGATGCGCTCTATGCCCGCCGGGTGCTGGGGCTAAAAGCCGCGCCAGAGTTCGAGCAGTGGCTGGCCAAGATGCAGATCTTCCAAGATGTGAGCACCCATCGTCTTAACGACCAGCTGCCCGCCGCCTTTGCCAACAGCCTGCGCCACTTGCCGAAGGGGAGCGACTAAGATGCCTAAGCAACCCACGTAGGAAACCACTGCGCCGATCGTCATTGAGAACCCCTGGGAGCGCCTGCGCGCCTTTACCGACGCGCGCATTGGTTTGGGGCGCGCGGGGGTGAGCCTGCCCACCAAACAGCTGCTCGCGTTTCAGCTCGCCCATGCCCAGGCCCAAGATGCGGTTCACTGCCCGCTGGAGTGTGAGGTGCTCGCCGATGAGCTGACCCAGGCGCTTGGCTTGAGCACCGCACCGCTTGCGGTACACAGCCGTGCAGAGGACCGTGCGATGTACCTGCAGCGGCCCGACTACGGCAGACGCCTCAACGAGGCATCCCGAGAGGCGCTGCAGCAGGCGGCAGAGAGCGGCCAACGGTTCGATTTGGCGGTGGTGATCGTCGATGGCCTCTCGGCGCTGGCGGTGCAGCAGAACAGCGCCCCGTTTCTTACCGCGCTGTATGACGCATTCGGGCGCGACAAGAACGAATGGCAGCTCGCACCGCTGACACTGGTGGAACAAGGGCGCGTGGCGATTGGCGACGAAGTAGGCGCGCTGCTCAACGCAGATGCGGTGCTGGTCATGGTTGGCGAGCGTCCTGGCCTTAGCTCACCAGATAGTTTGGGGCTGTACATGACCTGGGCCCCCGAAGTGGGTTTAAAAGATGACCGACGTAACTGTATCTCCAACGTACGCCCGGCTGGGCTTGCGTATGAAGAGGCGGCCCGGCGCTTGCTGCTGCTGTTAACCGAGGCGCGGGAGCGCAAGCTCTCCGGCGTGAAGCTAAAAGACCGCAGCGAAGACAACGTCTTGGAGGGCGGCAGCGGTTCAACTCGTAATTTCCTTGTGGCTGATTGACGGTAACAGCCGCAAAAACGCGGACGACACTTTTAATAACAACGCTGACGACATTTTCAATAACACCGCTGACGGCTCTCCCAATAACAAGACGGAACCAGGATCACAGCACGCCGCTGACACCCATTGCGTTCCACACTGAAAAGGGCAAAACGATGACACAACCAACGGTTGATCAGGCGTATCTGGCCAAGCGCCAGCTGCGTAAAGGTACGGCAGGCTGGATGCTGCTCGCGGGCCTTGGGGTTTCCTACGTGATTTCCGGTGACTTTGCGGGCTGGAACTTTGGCATTGCCGAAGCGGGCTGGGGCGGCTTTGCGATTGCCGCTTGTTTGATGGCGCTAATGTACCTAGCGCTAGTGCTGGCGCTGGCAGAAATGTCCGCCGCTATTCCCGCGGCAGGGGGCGGCTACAGCTTTGCCCGCCAAGCCATGGGGCCTGCGGGCGGCTATTTGACTGGGCTTGCGGTATTGATTGAGTACGCGCTTGCCCCGGCGGCCATCGTGATTTTTATTGGCTCGGCGGTGGAAGCATTATTAGGCGTTAACGGGCCGCTGGTGTATCTGCTGTTTTATGCGGTGTTTATTGGCATTCACCTGGCGGGTGTGGGGGAAGCGCTAAAAGTGATGATGGTGATTAGCGGTTTGGCGGTCTTTGCCATTTTGGCCACCGCCGTGGCGCTGATTGGCGATTTCGATTCGGCCAACCTGTTTGATATTGCACCCACCGATGCGGCGGGGGCGAGCACCTTCATGCCATTCGGCTGGTACGGTATTTGGGCGGCGCTGCCTTTTGGCATGTGGCTGTTCCTGGCGGTAGAGGGTGTGCCGCTGGCGGCCGAAGAGGCGAAAGATCCCGCCCGGGATATGCCCAAAGGCATCATTGGTGCGATGCTGTTCTTGCTCTTCACCGCCCTGCTCGTAGTCGTGCTGCTGGCCGGTGCGGCGGGCGCTGAGATGATTGGCCAAAGCGGCGTGCCGCTGGTAGATGCGCTGAATGCGGCGGGTAATCCCACGCTGGCGACCCTGGTCAACGTGCTGGGCTTAGCGGGTTTGATCGCGTCGTTCTTCTCGATTATTTATGGCTATAGCCGCCTGGTATTCGCGCTCTCTCGGGCGGGTTATTTACCCAAACCGCTATCGCTCACCAGCGAGCGCAAAGTGCCTTACTTAGCGCTGATTGTGCCCGGTATTTTGGGCTTTCTTGCATCGCTGAGCGGGGAAGGCGATCTGATGTTAGGCATGGCCGTTGTGGGGGCGACTATCTCTTATGCGCTGATGGCGCTTAGCCATATTCTGCTGCGCGTGAAACAGCCCGACCTGCCGCGCCCCTATAAAACGCCGGGAGGCGTGGTGACCTCAGGCATCGCGTTGGTGCTCTCGCTCGTCGCGTTGACCGGTGTCTACGCGTTTGACCCTCGCGCGTTCAACTACACCATCGTGCTGTTCATTGCTGGAGCGGCTTACTACTTCCTCTACAGCAAAAATCATTTAGTCGCGAAAACCGCAGAAGAGGAGTTCGCGCTGGTCACCGCAGCACCTGAGGATCTCGACCCTGTCGCACCGAAGGCCGCTTCCGCGAAATTGTAATCACCACAGCAGATCGCCTAGTCTGAACCACGGCAGTGCGCCTCTGGGCTTTCGCTCAGAGGCGTTGTTATTGGCAGGCAAGGAGGAGCTTGAAGGATGTTGAACTTTACCGAATCGAACATGGCCGAGTCAGAACAGCGGCGCTGGTACGCCGTGGACGATGGCGTGATGGGCGGCGTGTCCCAAAGCGGCTTTCGCGTGGACGCTGGCGCTGGCTGCTTTGGTGGCGAGGTCTCGCTGGAAAACGGCGGCGGTTTTGCCTCAGTGCGCCGTGAACCCAACGGCTTTGAACCGACCCTGGCTCATGGCCAAGGAATTGTGCTTCGTGTGCGTGGCGATGGTCGCACCTATCAGCTAAGGCTCAAAAGCAGCGCGCTGGACGAAGCAAGCGCTTACCGCGTGGCCTTCACGCCTAAAGCTCACCAGTGGGAAACGCATCAATTCACCTGGGCGCAGTTTAAGGCGGTGCGACGGGGCACGCTGCTTTTCAGCGCGCCGCCTCTCGACCCACATACTATTCACCAGCTCGGTTTCTTGATTGCCGACCGCACTGCCGGGCCGTTTCGCCTGGAGGTCGCCTCCATTGCGTCGCACTCACAGGGCTGACACTCACAGGGCTGACACTGACAGGACTAAGGTCGTCTCGTATGTAGTGTGCCGTTCACGGAATCTGGGAAGCCCTCTTTCGACGTGAGCCAGCGTGATGAAACACTCCCCCGCGTATCGCCTAGCGGCCACTGTGCTGCACGGTTTCGATGAGTACCGTGCGCGTTTCAAGCAGATCACCTCAGATGCCAGCCGCCGTTTTCGCGATGCCGCCTGGCGTGAAGCGCAGCAGGCCTCCGCCGCGCGGATCAACCTGTACGGTGAAAAAGTCGAGGAGACGCTCGACCGATTACAGCGCACCTTTGCCCAGGAGGTGCTGGCCCACTGTGAGACATGGCGGGAAGCACGAGGGCACTACGCGCAGTTGATCAGCCAGCGGCTGGATTACGAGCTGGCGGAAACCTTCTTTAATTCGCTGTTCTGTTCGGTGTTTCAGCATCGCCATATCCGCAATGACTGGATGTTTGTGTACAGCTCCCGGGAGGATGCCGCGCACCGTTCGGGCATTGAGCTGTGCCGCAGGTATTACGTCAACGGCGACTGGGCGGGGGCGCTCGCTTGGGCGCTGAGTGAAGCCCCGTTCGAGTCCCCCTTTGCCGACGTCGAGCGCGACAGCCAGCTCGGCGCTGGATTGCTGGAAGCTCAGCTCCCTGTTGCGATTTGGCAGGCAGACGATGCCCAGGTGGAGCTACTCAACAGCGTGTTTTACCGCAACAAAGGGGCGTATCTGGTGGGGCGCATTCTAGGTGGCGGCGAGCAGGTCCCCTTGGTGCTGCCCGTTCTACATGGGGAAGGGTATGGCGAGCAGCAGGGCGGCGACCCCTGCCTGCATTTGGATACGGTCCTCACCGAAACCGATGAAGTGTCGATCATCTTCTCGTTCACTCGCGCCTATTTCCAGGTAGAGGTGCCGGTGCCGGGGGAGTTCGTCGGTTACCTAAAACAGCTCATGCCCCACAAGCCCGAGGGCGAGCTGTATGCCGCCATTGGCTTTTTCAAACATGGCAAAACCGAGTTTTTCCGTGCCCTGAACCAGCAGGTCGCCAAGCGCGAAGAGCGCTTCATGATCGCGCCGGGGGTGCGGGGCATGGTAATGGCGGTATTCGTGCTGCCCAGCTTTCGCACCGTGTTCAAGATCATCAAGGATGAGTTCGACCCCGCCAAAGAGGTCACCCACGCCATCGTGCGGGAGAAGTACCGGCTGGTAAAACGCCACGACCGGGTAGGGCGCATGGCCGATACCCAGGAGTTCTCCAACTTTATCGTCCGCCAGGACCACTTCGAGCCGGAGTGTTTGGCCCATTTGCTGGAGGTTGCACCCTCCACGGTGTCGCTGAAAGAGGATAAAGTGATCATTAAGCACTGCTATACCGAGCGAATGATGACGCCGCTGAATATTTACCTGGAGCAGTGCAGCGCCGATGAGCGAGTGATGGTGCTAAAAGATTACGGCAACGCCATCAAGCAGATGGCGGCGGCGAATATTTTCCCTGGCGATATGCTGCTGAAGAATTTTGGCGTCACGCGCCACGGGCGGGTGATTTTCTACGACTACGACGAGGTGAGCTATCTCACCGAGTGCCGCTTCCGCCATATTCCCAAATCCCAGGGGTACGACAGTTACATGGATGGCGGTGCCAGCCTTTCCATTGGCCCCAACGATATCTTCCCCGAAGAGTTTGGCCCGTTTATGTTTGCCAACCCGGAACTGCGCGCACTATTTATGGAGCAGCATCCGGAGCTGTTCGACCCGGACTACTGGCTGGCGCTACAGCGGGCGATTCTGGAGGGGCGGGTGATCGACGTTTACCCGTATCGCAACAAGCAGCGATTCGCAGGCACCGTGGGGCAACTGGTACATTAGGCGTTTACCGGACGACGTAAGCCGAGGATAGCATGACTTCAGCCCCGCACTTGGTGGTATTTACCGGCTCGGGAATCAGCGCGGAGAGCGGCATTCAAACCTTCCGCGCCAGCGATGGCCTCTGGGAGGATCACCCGGTGGAGGAGGTCGCCACGCCGCAAGGGTGGCGGCAAGACCCAGAGCGGGTGCTGGCGTTCTATAACCAGCGCCGTGATCAGATCCGCCGCGCGAAGCCCAACGCCGCCCATAAAGCGCTGGCCGCGCTGGAGCAGGAAGGCTTCCGAGTCAGCGTAGTGACGCAGAATATCGATGACCTGCACGAGCGTGCCGGTTCGCGCCACGTGCTGCACCTGCACGGCGAGATTCTCAAGGCACGCTCATCCGTCGATGCCCGGCTGCGCTACCCGCTGCCCAAAGGTGGAATCCGCCTGGGGGAGGTGTGCGACAAAGGCAGCCAGCTGCGCCCGGACGTGGTGTGGTTCGGGGAAGCCGTGCCGCTCTTCGAAGAGGCCTGCGAGCTGGTCAGCCAGGCCGATTTCCTGCTGGTGGTGGGCACCTCGCTGGCGGTGATGCCCGCCGCGTCGCTGCTGACCTACATCGACTACGATACCCCCTGTGCACTGATAGACCCCGATGCCGATGCGCTCAGCCCGCCTGGCGTGCTGGCGATCAACACCACGGCGGGGGAAGGCGTGCCAGCGCTGGTTCACCAGTGGCGCAAGCAGGGCAACTTGCTCTTGCCTTGAGTCAACGACGGGGCGGAGTGAGCGAACCGATGGATGGCAGATTACCGGTGCGCTTCGAGAAACCACGCTTTCATGACTCCGGTAATCTGGGTGATCTCGGCGTCCGTCGCAATATAGGCGGGCATGGTGTAGAGCCAGCGGCCAATGGGGCGCAGCCACACGCCCCGTGCTCTGGCAAACGCGGCCACGCCCGCCAGCGCCTCGCTGCCATGGGTCTCGATCACCGCTGTCGCGCCCAGCACCCGGACATCCGCCACCGCCGGGTGCGCGCGCAGCGCCGCGTCCTCCAGCAGCTCGCGCTGTAGCACTTGGCTGAGCGCGGCGATTTTCTCCAGGTAATGCTCCTCTTCGAACACCCGCAGGCTCTCCAGCGCCACACGGCAGGCTAGCGGGTTGCCCATAAAGGTGGGGCCGTGCATGAAAGCGTGGTGCTCACTGTCGCCAATAAATGCCCCGTGAACCCGGTCGGTAGCCAGCGTGGCCGCATGGCCCAAGTAGCCGCCGGTCAGCCCTTTGGAGAGCACCATGATGTCTGGCGTGACGCCCGCGTGGTCGGCGGCAAACAGCTTGCCGGTGCGGCCAAAGCCGGTGGCTACTTCGTCGAAAATCAGCAGCACGCCAAACTCGTCGCACAGCGCCCGGGCGCCGCGCAGGTAGTGCGGCGAGGTCATGTTCAGCCCGCCCGCCGCTTGCAGCAGCGGCTCCATCAGTAGTGCGGCGATCTCCTGGTGGTGGCGCGCTAGCACCTCCCGCAGCCCGGCGAGGTCCTGCTCTACCTGGGCTGGCGTGGCATCGAAGGGTGCCGTGGGGGCCGGGGCGAAGTGGTGCTGAGGCAGCAGGCTGGCGAACAGGCCGTGCATGCCCTCTTCGGGGTCGCATACTGCCATGCAGCCGGTGGTGTCGCCATGGTACGCCTTCATCAGCGAGAGCATCTTGCGCTTGCCGGGCTGGCCGATAAGCACCTGATACTGCAGCGCCATCTTCATGGCCACCTCCATGCCCACCGAACCGCTGTCGGAGAAGAACACGTGGTTTAGCCCCGGCGGGGTAATGCGCACCAGCGCCCGTGCCAGCTGGTCGGCGGGGCCGTGGGTCAGGCCGCCCAGCATCACATGGCACAGCTCGCCGGCCTGTTCGCGGATGGCGGCCACCAGGCGCGGGTGGCCGTAGCCGTGAATCATGCACCACCAGGAGCAGGTGGCATCCAGCAGGCGTTCACCGCTGTCTAGCGTAAAGTAGCTGCCGCTGCCGCCGACCACTTTTGGCGCAGGCGTTTGGGTTTTGAGATGGGCATAGGGGTGCCAAACGGGGGAGTTCATGGCGTCGCCTCCTGGGTGGCGAGGGGGAGCAGCGCTTCAAGGGAGAGGTAGCGCTGCGCGGTGGTCGCATCCGCCGTGGCCAAATGAGGAATGATGCCCAAGCAAGGGGCGGGCAGAGCGCGTTTCAGCAGCGCCACATTGGCTGCAAAGCGCGGGCTGTCGTCGGCAAAGGCTGAGTCCACTACGCTGCCTACCCAGCCCGCCAGCGTTAAGCCATCGGCGGCGATGGCCTCGGCGGTGAGCCGGGCATGGTTAAGGCAGCCCAGTTTCAGCCCAACCACCAGAATCACCGGCAGGCCCAGTGCACGGGGCAGGTCGGAAAAATCCTCCTCCTCATTGAGCGACACTCGCCAGCCGCCGGCGCCTTCGATCAGCGTCAGGTCGCGTGGCGTGTGGCTCAAGGTAGCGCGTAGCGCCTGAGTAACGCTTGCCACGTTAAGCATGGCACCTGCTTCCAGAGCGGCGAGATGCGGCGCAATGGCGGGGGCAAAGGCCCAGGGGTTCACCGTTGGGTACTCCACCGGCGGGAAGCTTTGCGCCTGTAGCGCCAGGGCGTCGCGGTTGCGTAGGCCGCTGAGCGTGGCCTCGCTGCCGGAGGCAATGGGTTTCAACCCCAGCGTGGTGTACTGGCGCTGACGGGCGGCGCCCAGCAGCGCGCTGGTGGCCAGGGTTTTGCCCGCGTCGGTGTCGGTACCGGTGACAAAATAGGTGTTGTTCATCTCGCGCTTTCCAGTTGTAGCGTCAGGCAGTGGTAGCTCACCGGCAGCCCCCGCGGCGTGCGTAGCGATTCATAGCGGGCCTGAGCGGTGGCAAGCGCTTGGCGGGTCAGCCGAGCGTGGGGTCTTGCCACCTGAGCGCCCACGCCCTTGATGGAGGCCATGACGGCATTCAGGTCGGGGTAGAAAAAGCGCCGCTGCTCGCGCACGTGGTGGGTAAGCCGCAAGCCGCTTCGCGCAATCGCCCGCTGTACGGTGGCTGCGTTTGGCGTTTGCAGCAAGGCCTCGGGGCGCTGCCAGGCGGTGGCGACTTCGCTCAGCGTGCCGGGCAGCAGGGTGGTGATGCGCGCCTGCCCACCAGGGACGAGCACCCGCGCCAACTCCCGCAGCACCGCGCCGATATCCGGGCACCACTGAATCGCCAGATTCGAGAACACGAGATCCACGCTTGCATCGCTGAGCGGCAGCGCGGCGGCATCTCCCTGTTGCCAGCGTATAGCATCGCCATACTGCGCCTGGGCGTGGGCGAGCATACCGGGCGCTAGATCGAGTCCGGTGATGGCAGCATCGGGATAGTGTTCCGCTAGCCGCTGGGTCCAGTAGCCGGTGCCGCAGCCCAGGTCGAGCACGTGCTGGGCGCTCTCGGGCAGCGTTTGCCAGAGCGTTTCGCCAATGTCGCGCTGGGCGCTAGCGAGATCATCGTAGCGTGGTGCCGCCCGTGAAAAAGCCCGAGCAACACGCTCCTGCCAGCGGGGCAGTGGCAGCGAGGTGGCCAGTGTGTTCATCGCGGCTCCTGTAGCGCGCGCGTGGCCTGCTCGGCCAGCCGTGCCGCCAGTGGGGCGGGTTGGGAGAGCATGGGGCAGTGCCCTGCGGCTTCCAGCCGAAGCGCTTGCTGGCGCGTGCTGCTTGGTAGCAGCGGGTCGTGGGCGCCTGCCAATCGGCGGATAGGGCAGGGAGGGTTGGCAAGCAGTGCCCGGTTATCCAGCGTCTCTAGCCACATAAGCCCTTGCGCGAGCGTGTCGGTATCGGCGTGGGGAGTCTCACCTAACTGTGCTCGTAGCTGGCGGTGGGCCTCGCGGGCGTTGGGTTCGCCTTGGGCCTGCCAGCGTAGAAAGTGCCGCCACGTGGCAACGGGGTCACGGTGGAAGGCGTGCTTAAAGCTGGCAAGCTCGTCGCTCCTCACACCGCCATCACTCTCCGCGTCACTACAAAAACGGCTGCCTGCGCCCAGTAGCAGCAGGGCGTTGGGCGGCGGCAAGTAGTCGAGCAGCGCTGTGGCCAGCAGCCCACCCAGCGACCAGCCTACCCAGACGGCATCGCTGGGTAGCTCGGGGGCCATACGCTTGGCGAGCGCGGCAATGCTCGTGGGGGTAGGTGGCGCTGGAGCATCGCCGTAGCCGGGCCACTCCACTGCGCTGGGCTCGACAGGGCTGGGCCAATGCTCCGAAAGCGTCTGCCATATACGGCGGTCGACGCCCCAGCCCGAGAGTAGGATGAGCTTCATCGCTGCTCCTCTTGCAGGCAGGCGGCGGCGACTCCCAAGAGCCGATCGATATCGCTTTGGGTGTGGCGGGCGCTCAGGGTGATGCGCAGCCGCGCCTCGCCGTTAGGCACCGTGGGTGGTCGAATCGCCCCTACCTGGATAGCGTGCTCATCGAACGTGGCCGCCCAGGCTAGGGTGCGCTGCTCGCTGCCCAGCAGCAGCGGCTGGATGGGCGTGTGGGAGTGGCCGAGTGGCAGCCCTAAGGCGGCCGCCTGCTGGCGGAAGTAGTCAATATGGCGAGTGAGCCGTTGGCGGTGCTCGGGCTCCCGCTGCACGATGGCGAGTGCTTCTAGCGTGGCGGCAGCAATCGCGGGCGGCTGGGCGGTGGTATACACGTAGCTGCGGGAAAACTGAATCAGGTGTTCGATCAACGCGGCGTCACCCGCCACAAATGCGCCTGCGGTGCCTAGCGCCTTGCCCAGGGTGCCGACCAAGATCGGCACGGCGTGGCTATCAAAACCTTCTACGCAGCCCGCGCCGTGTTCACCCAGTACACCGAGACCATGGGCATCGTCGATCATCAGCCAGGCGCCGTGCTGCTGGCTGAGGTGGGCGAGCTGATTGATATCGGCGATATCGCCATCCATGCTGAACACGCCGTCGCTCACCACCAGCTTATGGGTGGCCGTGCTGCGCGCAAGCAGGCGCTGTAAGTCGTTGACATCCCGGTGGTGGTAGCGCCGGGAGCGTGCGCCGCTCAGCGCGCCACCATCAAGCAGCGAGGCATGGTTAAATCGGTCCTGAAATATCGCGGTGTTTGAATCCGCGAGCGCCTGCAGCACGCCCAGGTTTGCCATATAGCCGGTGGAGAACAGTAATGCTCTCTCGCGTCCGGTCCATTCGGCCAGCGCCTCTTCCAGGGCATCGTGAATGCCCAGGTGCCCGCTGACCAAGTGCGACGCGCCGGCCCCTGCGCCAAAGCGTTTCGCGCCTTCTGCCTGGGCGGCCTGCACCCGTGGGTCCTGGGCAAGGCCCAGATAGTCGTTGCCTGCAAAGTCGAGTGCCCCATGGGCAGAGACGCGGCGGTTGCGCCAGCGCTGCTGGCGCTCGCGCTCATCGCGGGCTGCCGCTAAGCGCTGGTGCCACACCTCAGACACTGGCATCCACCGCCAGCGCCGCAGCGCGCTCTGCCTGGGCGTTGCGCTGCGCTTGCTGGGCCAGCCGCTCGGCGCGCTGTGTATCGTCTTCGCAGGTGTCGCGGCGCTCGGGATGCAGGCCCAGCTTGGCAAACAGCGCGCGGTCGCGCTCTGCTTGGGGGTTGCCGGTGGTCAGCAGCTTATCGCCGTAAAAAATGGAGTTGGCACCGGCCAGGAAGGCGAGCGCCTGGGTGGATTCGCTCATCTGCTCCCGGCCTGCGGAGAGGCGCACATGGCTCTGGGGCATCATGATGCGCGCCACGGCAATGGCGCGGATGAACTCCAGTGGGTCTAAATCATCGACGTTCTCCAGTGGCGTTCCCGGCACTTTGACCAGCATGTTGATAGGCACGGACTCGGGATGTGGAGAGAGCTTGGCCAGCTGCTGCAGCAGCGCGCTGCGATCCTGTGCGCCTTCGCCCATGCCCAAAATACCGCCAGAGCACACTTTCATACCGGCATCGCGAACGGTGTCCAGGGTCTCTAAGCGGTCGCTGTAGGTGCGGGTGGTGATGATTTCGCCGTAGTAATCGGGGGAGGTGTCGAGGTTGTGGTTGTAGTAGTCCAGCCCGGCCGCCGCCAGCCGGGTGGCCTGCTCGCCGTCGACCATACCCAGCGTCATGCAGGTCTCAAGCCCCAGCGCTTTCACCTGGCGTACCATCTCTTCCACCACTACTAAATCTTTATCCCGCGGGCTGCGCCACGCGGCCCCCATGCAGAAGCGGCTGGCACCGGCCTCTTTGGCCGCCTGGGCCTGGGCCACTACCTTCTTGATTTCTAGTAGCTTCTCTTTTTCCAACTGGGTGTTGTAATGGCCCGACTGCGGGCAGTACTTGCAGTCTTCCGGGCAGGCCCCGGTTTTAATCGACAGTAGAGTAGAGACCTGCACCGCGTTGGCATCGAAATGCGCCCGGTGCACCTGCTGGGCTTGAAACAGCAGGTCGTTAAAGGGCAGCGCAAACAGCGCGTTGATCTCGTCAAGCGTCCAGTCGTGGCGCGGCGCGGCATCCGCCGCGTAAGAAGCAGTCGAGGTAGTGGTCACGAGGTAAACCTATATTCTTTTGAAAGTTGACAGGACTCTAGCGGGGCTGTGCTGAGGGTGTCAACTTTTTGAAGAGGGTTGGTTTACCATGAGCAGGGAAAAGAAAGGCTAAAATATGCTAGCCTTTTGAAAGTAATAAATGGCTAGTGCGTAGGCTAAGGAGGTCAACGATGCGCTTAAATGATGTTCAGCGTCAGGCCATCGTCAGCGCCGTGAAGTCGTGTTTTGGGCCGCAAGCGAACGTAAAGCTGTTTGGCTCCCGCACGGATGATCAAGCCAAAGGTGGCGATATTGATCTTCTGATCACAACGGATATCCACGATGTCAATGACATAGTACGGGCTGAAATGCGCTGCCAAGTAAAGCTTCAGCAGCTACTCGGCGAGCAAAAAATCGATATGCTGATTGATTATCCCAGCCGCCAGAATTATCCGGCCATTTTTAGCATTGCTGAGCGGGCAGGACTTCCATTATGACTCAGGATATTGCACTACTACGTTTGCAAGAAGCATGGCGTGAGTGCCAACGGCATATGCATTTTATCAATCAGCGCGAAAAACCGCTTACTTTTAGTGAGCGGATGGATAGCGCGGCATCCGCAGGATGCCCTTGCTGATGATTTGCACAGTGCTATACTACTCACGTCGACACGACCTACCGAGGGGCACTCGGAAAGTTACGTCTGTGGAGACGATGTGAGACCTGGGGGATATGAGTTGGTTCGCCACCGTAAAAATCCCCACTGTGGGACTTTTACGGCGATAACCAAGCCATTCCCTCGGGCAATCGTCTTGGAAGCAGAAACCAGGAAGGTAACAACCTGGGAATCCCCTTCCTTTCCGTCGCTAGACGGCAGCGCAAGCTGAGGGAGGGGAGGATGTCAAACTCTGCGTCCTTTGACGACCCACTGGAGCGCAGATGCCTGACGCGACCTCGCTGCCCCCTGAGCATGATGCAATGACCGACCGCGACCCGGCCACCGGGCATCCGCGCCCGCCTCGGCGTGAATTCAAAGCGCGGGGCAGCTTCGTCAAACGCTGCGAAGGCTGCAACTTGCCCGAGCTGAACTGCCTCTGCCCGTATCAGGTGAAGGCGGAGAGCGACGCTCAGGTATGGCTGTTGACCCACTCCATTGAACACTACAAACCGACCAATACCGGGCGTTTGATTGGCGATGTACTCACCAACACCCGCGTATTTACCTGGTATCGCACGGCGCCGGACGAGGCGCTGGCCGCGCTGCTGCAAGATCCGCGCTACGCGCCGTTCGTGATTTTTCCTGATGACCAGCCAGATTACGCCGACCGCGTGGTGGATATTGACGCGGTGCATGCCGCCAAGCAGCAGGCGCGCATACCGGTATTCATCATTTTGGATGGCACCTGGCGACAGGCGCGGCGCATGTTCCGCAAAAGCCCTTACCTGGATGCACTGCCGGTACTGCCGCTGCGCACCGAGCGGGAGACCCGCTACCGGCTGCGCAAGCCCGCCTCGAAAGCGCATCTGTGCACCGCCGAGGTAGCGATTGAGCTGCTGCGCCAGAGCGGTGATGAAACAGCGGCAAGCGTGCTGGATGACTACTTTGACGTGTTCAACGATAGCTACGCAGAGAGCCGCTATTATCGCAAGATCGAAGAGCCTACGGCAGCCATGCAGCGGCTATTGGAGCGGCAGCGGGCAGAAGAGCATGGTTAGCGGGAAGGATTGCCACCGGGCAGCCAGCGCAGCAGCACTTTGCGGACCCAGTACCAGCGATTGATCAGTAGTGCCATAAAGATCAGGCTACAGCCCAGCAGTTGCAATGCGGTCATGGTTTCGCCAAACCACCAGGCGGCAAACAGCGCGGTCCAGACGGCTTCTAGCATCAGAATCACCGCCGCATGGCTAGGCGTGGTCATACTCTGCGCTTTGATTTGCAGAAAGAAGCGCAGCGAGCTGGCCAGTAGTACGCTGGTCATGAACCAGCCGAGAATCGACGGGCTGAGCGCCAGCGGCTGATGCTCCACCACCAGGGAAAGCCCCGTTAGCACCACGCCTACCGAGATCAGTTGCAGCGTGGTTAGCGGCAGCGCCGGCACATTGCGCACTACGCGGGTATTGACGTTGATCAAAAGCGCAAAACAGAGCGCGGCGCACACCATCAGCAGCTGGCTGGCCTCGACGTTAAAGCCTGCATTGAGCGATAGTAGGGCAAACCCGAGCAGCGCGACGGGTAGCGCGACCCAAGTAGAGCGAGGTGGGCGGTCGCCAAACAGCAGTCGTGCCACTACAGGCACCAGGAGAATCCCTAGGCTGTTAATAAAGGCGCTTTCTCCCAGATGCTGGGAGTGATGCAATCCCAGCACCCAGAAAGCGATGGCCGCACTGAACAGTACGCCTACCAGCAGGCCGCGCCGAATACGCCGGGCAGGCAAATGGCGCAGTGTCGGCCAGGCGAAGCCCAGCAGAATGACCCCCGCGAGCAGAAAGCGGGTGCCGATGAACAGCAGCGGAGGCATGCCTGCTAGTGCTTCTTTGGAAAAGATCCAGCCGCTTGCGGCTAATACAGTGACTAGCAGGAGCAGGGCATCGGCCTGCCAGGGAGCGCGTTTGATCGAATTCACGCCGCACCGCTGCCGAACAGGGCGCCGGCGATTCTAAACCCAGCGACCCAGGTGCCCACTGCCGACCCCAGGGTAGCGAGAATGAATACCAGCAGGGTGCGAGAGACGCGGTTTTTCCACCAGCCTTTCAGCTGCGTCACGTCGTGGCGCAGGGTGGAGAAGTCGCGCACCTTGGGCTTGCGCATATACAGCTCTACCCCAGCGGCCACGAAGCCGGCCCCAATCGTTGGGTTGAGCGATGTGAGCGGCGCGGCAAAGAAGGTGGCAATGACCGTCACCGGGTGAGCGAGAGCGGCAATGGTGGCTCCGCCGGATAGAAGCCCGTTGATCAAAAACCACTCGATGACTAGCTGCCAGCCAAGCTCGGTATTGCGCGAAAAGCCCACCACGAAACCGGTAATGACCAGCGCGGTAATCAGCCAGGGCATGGCTTTCCATAGCTTGGAGGGCGGCGGTGTCGCTTCGAGTGACGCCCTCTCGATGGTGGGGTTTTCCGGCAGCGGTGCTTCCAGGTGCTCGCTCGTCCCCTTCAAATGTCCGGCGCCCAATACCACCAGCACGTTCTGGTAGCGTCCGGGAGATGCGTCTTCCGCCAAACGCAGCGCCATGTAGCGGTCGCGTTCGCGGATCAGCGGGGTGTAGAGTGCCTCCGACTCTGCGGCAAACTCGCTGAAGGTGGCTTCCAGCATGTCGCCCTCTTTGAGCTTTTCGATGTCCTCTTTGGAGACATCCTGGCGAGAAAGCACGCTGCCAATCAGCCCTGAGAAGAGCGAGAAGCGCTGCCACCAAGGCACGTTGCGATAAATGCGTTTCAAAGTGATGCCGACATCTCGGTCTACCAGCAGTAGCGGCAGGTTGCGCGTACGGCACTCTTCAACGGCTGCACGCATCTCAGCCCCCGGCTGAATACCGGACTGCTCGGCGATCCGTTGCTGAAAGGCACCGAGCGCCAGGCTCGCCGCCACCATGCCCGCTTTGCCTTGCTTGAACACCTGAAACAAGTCCTGCTCGCCCATGGCGTCTGGGTTGTCCATGCTGTGGTGACGGGCGTCACACAGTTCAATGGCGACGGCATCGAAGTGACCGCTGTCGATCAGTTGGCGAACGTCGTTGGCGCTTTCGGTAGAGACGTGGGCGGTGCCTAGCAGGGTGTAGTACGTGCTGCCCACCTGAATGGTTTTCAGCGGGCCGCTGGTAGCTGGGAGGGAACTGCTTTCCTGGGCCAGCGGTGTTGCATCATCTTGATTCATTAAAAAGTCTCAACAAAAAAGTAACGAGTGATGCGCGTTTAACGGCGCCAAAAAGCCGGGGTAAACAGCACCAGTACCGTAAAAATTTCCAGGCGTCCCATCAGCATGGCCAGTACCAGAATCCATTTGGCCAGGCTTGGTAAGTCGCCATAGTGGCTGCTGGCTTCGCCCAGCGCAGGGCCCAGGTTGTTCAGTGCAGAGCCAACGGTCGACCATGCCGTCACCTGATCGACGCCCGTCGCCATCACGCCCACCAGCATCAAAAAGAACAGCATGACATAGGCAGAGAAAAATCCCCACACGGCCTGGGCGATGCTATCGGGAACGCTCACTTTGCCGACTTTAACGGCAATCACGGCATTGGGGTGAATGAGCCGCATGACTTCGCGCATGCCCTGTTTCAAGATAAGGATAATACGGATGACCTTCATCCCCCCGGCGGTAGAGCCAGAGCATCCGCCGACAAAAGCGGCCACAAACAGCAGAAACGGTAGTGCGCCCGGCCACCCGGAAAAGTCCGCCACGGCGAAGCCTGCGGTGGTGGCCACTGAGACAACCTCAAACAGCCCATGGCGTAGCCCCACGATATCGTCGTAGGTATTGGTGAGCCACAGGGTAATCACGGTAATCACGGTCAGACCCGTCAGGAACAGCAGCAGAAACCGGGCTTCCGGGTCCTGAAAGTAGTGGGTCAGGCGCTTCTCGCGCCAGGCCACGAAGTGGAGGCTGAAGCTCACCGCCGAAATCAGCATGAAGCTGATGCAGATCAGCTCGATGGCGGCGCTATTAAAGTAGCCAATACTGGCATCGTGGGTTGAAAAGCCGCCGATGGCGACGGTGGAAAAACTGTGCCCCAGCGCATCAAACCAGCTCATCCCCGCCAGCATATAGGCGACCATGCAGGCAAACGTGAGCGTTGCGTAGATATACCAGAGCGCTTTAGCGGTTTCGGTAATTCGTGGGGTTAGCTTGGAGTCTTTCAATGGCCCTGGAATTTCGGTGCGGTAAAGGGCCATCCCTCCCACGCCCAGGGTAGGCAAAATAGCCACGGCCAGTACCACGATCCCCATACCACCTAGCCACTGCAGCTGCTGGCGATAATAGCGCACCGATTCCGGTAAAAAATCGATGCCGGTAATCACTGTGGCACCGGTGGTCGTCAGGCCGGAAAACGACTCAAAGACCGCATCGGTAATGCTCAGTGAGCCTTCGCCAAACAGCATGAGCGGCAGAGAACCAAATAGGGCCAGTACCGTCCAGAACATCGCGGCGATAATAAAGCCGTCACGGATACGCAGCTCTTTATGGGAACGGCGATTGGGTAAGTAGATCAAGAGCCCGGTGATGACGGTAATCGCAATACCGCTCATAAAGGCGTGCCAAACGCCGTCACGAAACCAGAGCGACATGAGCATGGGTGGCAGCATCGTTAGGCTGAAGAGCATCAGTAGCAGCCCTAAAATACGTAGAATGACCCGCAAACTCATCGTGCTGTTCGCCCCGGTTGTGGCTGTGTCATCACGCTGGCACGCTCCTTAGAAAAACGTTAGCCCGACTTGGAACAGGCGCTCCACGTCACGAATACACCGCTTGTCGATCACGAACAGAATCACGTGGTCGCCGCTCTCCACCTTCACATCGCCGTGGGCAATCAGCACCTCTTTGCCGCGTACGATGGCACCGATGGTGGTGCCGTCGGGTAGGTCGATCTCGCGGATGGTACGGCCCACTACCTTGGACGACTGCTTATCGCCATGGGCAATCGCCTCGATGGCCTCCGCCGCGCCCCGGCGCAGCGAGTGTACGTTGACGATATCGCCCCGGCGTACGTGGGTCAGCAGGCTGCCGATGGTGGCTTGTTGGGGGGAGATGGCGATGTCGATATCGCCACCCTGCACCAAATCCACGTAGGCCGCGTTGTTGATCAGCGTAAGCACCTTCTTCGCTCCCAGCCGTTTGGCCAGCAGCGACGACATGATGTTCACTTCGTCGTCGTTGGTCAGCGCGCAGAAGATATCGCAGTCTTCGATGTTTTCCTCTTCCAACAGCCGCTTGCTGGTGGCGCTGCCGTGGAGCACCACGGTGCGATCCAGCCGCTCGGAGAGCGTGGTGCAGCGCTCCAGGCTGTGCTCAATGATCTTCACCTGATGGCTGTGCTCTAAGTGCTCCGCCAAGCGTTCGCCGATATTGCCGCCCCCGGCAATCACCACGCGGCGGAAGTCCCGCTCCACCTTGCGCAGCTCGCTCATCACCGCGCGGATATCCCGGCGGGCCGCCAGGAAAAACACCTCGTCGTCGGCTTCAATCACCGTGTCGCCCCGGGGGATGATCGGCCGGTTGCGGCGATAAATCGCCGCGACGCGGGTTTCCACGTTGGGCATGTGCTTTCCCAGAAAGGCTAAATCCTGGCCCACCAGCGGGCCGCCGTAGAAGGCTTTCACCGCCACTAGCTGTACCAACCCGCCGGCAAACTCCAGTACCTGTAGCGCGCCCGGGTGCTCAATCAAGCGGCGCACGTGGTCGGTGACCACCTGCTCGGGGCTGATCAGCACGTCGATGGGGATCGCTTCGTGGGCAAACAGGCCCTTACGAGTGAGGTAAGCGGTGGAGCGCACCCGGGCAATTTTGGTGGGGGTGCGAAACAGCGTGTGGGCCACCTGACAGGCGATCATATTGATCTCGTCGGTGTTGGTCACCGCGATCAGCATATCGGCGTCTTCGCAGCCCGCCTGGCGCAGCACGATGGGGTAGGAGCCTGCACCGGTCACCGTGCGGATATCCAGCTTGGTGTGCAGCTCGCGCAGTTTTGCGCCGTCGGTATCGACGACGGTGATGTCGTTCTCCTCGCGGGCAAGGTGCTCCGCCAGGGTGCCGCCGACTTGGCCGGCGCCGAGAATGATGATTTTCATCGCTAAGCATCGGTTCCGTTATAAGCGCCAGCGCGTTTCCGGCTTGCGGTGTGCGCTGCAATAAAGACGGCGGCCAGTGTAAACCAGCCGCCGTCGAAAAGCAGGTAGGGAATTACTCCAGAGTGAAGCCGACTTTGACGGTCACTTGCCAGTGGGCCACGCGGCCATCTTCAATATGGCCTCGGGTGTCGGTGACTTCGAGCCAGCGCATGTTTTGAACGCTTTCGGAGGCTTTCGCCAGGGCGTTCTGCACGGCTTCCTCAATCCCTTTTTCGGAAGACCCAGTAAGCTCAATATGTTTGTACGTGTGATGACTCATGTTTGCTCCATCCTTGTCATGAATTTACTGCCGGGCAACCGCCTAGGCAGTGCGCTTTTCTAGTCTGGCATAAAAAAAGCCATCGTGACTGCTTTGCGCGGGAAACAGCTGGCGTCCCTGACCGCTCTGCTCTCCCCAGGCCACATCGTGGGGCGTGGTGGCGTTGGCATCCGGTGTGCGGGCCAGAAACGCATCGATTTGTGCCGCATTCTCTTCGGGCAGCACTGAGCAAGTGGCGTAGAGCAGCGTACCGCCGGGGCGGAGCAGCGGCCAAAGATTGTCGAGCAGGCGCTGCTGCAGGCTGGCCAACTGGCGAATGTCCTCTTTACGGCGTAGCGCTTTGATGTCCGGATGGCGACGAATCACGCCGGTGCCGGAGCAGGGGGCATCCAGCAAAATGGCATCGAACGGCGTGCCGCTCCACCAGTCGCGGGTGGTGGCATCGGCATGTTTCAGCTCTGCAGCGAGCCCCAGCCGAGCGAGGGTGTCATCGACACGCGCCAGCCGCTGGTTGTCGCTATCCAGCGCAGTCAGGGAAATGTCGAACTGCTCTAGCAAGTGAGCGGTTTTGCCGCCAGGGGCGCAGCAAGCATCCAATACGTGAGCACCGGGGCGTGGCGCGAGCGCCGGGCCCAGCAGCGCGGCGCAGAGCTGTGCCGCCTCGTCCTGCACGCTGACGTGGCCCTGCTCGAAGCCAGGCAGCGCCGAGACATCGCAAGGGTGAGTCAGCATGATGCCATCGGGGGCATGGAGGCAGAGGTAGCCATCCAAGCCCTGCTCGGTGAGCCGCGTGAGGTACGCTTCACGATCATTGTGGCGCTGGTTGACGCGCAGCGTCATCGGCCCCGGTTCGTTGTTGGCCTGGGCAATGGCACGCCACTGTTCGGGCCAGGCGCTGCGCAGCTTGCCGAGCAGCCACTGGGGGTGTTCCAAAGCTACGCTCTCATCACGGTCCACTTCGGCCTGCAGCGCATCGGCCTCGCGCTGCAGTCGGCGCAGGCAACCGTTGAGCACGCGAGTTGCCCACTCTTTGTCCAGCAGGCGTGCGGCCCCGGCGGTTTCCCCCACGGCGGCGTGAGCCGGGGTACGCATGTAGAGCAGTTGATAGATACCGATCAGCAGCAGCGCCTGGATATCCGCATCACGCTTTTTGAAGGGCTGCTTTAGCAGGCGGCTGGCCAACGCTTGCAGGCGCGGCAAACGTCGGCAGGTGCCGTAACAGAGTTCTTTGAGCAGCGCGCGGTCTCTGGCAATGACGCTGTGCTCATCGAGCCCGGCCAGGGAGCCTTTATCGGTGAGGATCGGCACCAGGCTTCTGGCCGCCGCCGCGCGCACGTCCAGGCCGCTGCCGCCTGTGGTGGGTCGCTCGCTCATGGGCGCGCTCCTTGCGAGGCTGGCTGTGAAGGCTGTCCAAGGCGAACACCCTCGCTCAAGGGCGTTTGGCGGGCATTCAAAAGATCACGCACTGCCATGGCCTTGCCGCCGGGCAGCTGGGCACGGCTAACGCACAGCACTTCCTGGCCCTGGGCACCGCAGGCAATGCGCAGGTGTTCGTCGCCATGTGCCAACAGCGTACCGGGGGGCGATGGCGGCTGTTCACCTTGCTCGACGCTGGCCATGAGTAGGCGCAGGCGGTCGTTACCTAGCGTGCACCAAGCCACCGGCCACGGGTTGAAGGCGCGGATT
Organism: Halomonas sp. Cn5-12; assembly: GCF_021532545.1. Lineage (NCBI taxonomy): Bacteria > Pseudomonadati > Pseudomonadota > Gammaproteobacteria > Oceanospirillales > Halomonadaceae > Halomonas > Halomonas sp. Cn5-12. The sequence goes on along the minus strand of NZ_JAKGAY010000019.1, from coordinate 39,279 downwards.
TTGCGCGCCAGCTGCTCGGCGGGCTGGCTAAAGTCTAGCTCGGCCTCGGCCTTGCTGAGCTTGGCGGCGTAGGTCACGCCCTCTTCCGGCTGAGGCGTTGCCTCTAGGCTGCCGTTGTCGAGGTTGTCCAGCACGTGGATCAGCGCATTAGCACCTTGAATGGCCAGCCGGTCGTGGAGGTCGCCACCGGTGGTGCGGGAGGTAATTGGGGTACGCACTTCATACAGCATGGCGCCGGTATCCAGCCCCGCATCCATTTGCATGATGGTCACACCGGAGACGCTGTCGCCCGCTTCAATGGCGCGCTGAATCGGCGCCGCACCCCGCCAGCGGGGCAGCAGCGAGGCGTGCACGTTAATGCAGCCTAGGCGCGGCGTGTCCAGCACCGTTTGGGGTAGTAGCAGCCCATAGGCGACGACGACCATCACATCGGCGTTCAATGCCGCCAGTTCGGCTTGAGCATCGGCGTCTTTGAGACTGGCGGGTTGGACCACCGGCAGCCCGTGCTCTTGTGCTAGCTGTTTGACCGGGCTGGGCGTGAGCTTGCGGCCACGTCCAGCAGGGCGGTCGGGTTGGGTGTAAACCGCCACCACTTCATGTTCGCTGTCGAGAACGGCAGCAAGGCTGGAGGCGGCGAAGTCTGGCGTGCCAGCAAAAACAACGCGTAACGGTGACATGGTGGTGTGCCCTTAAGTGACGGAGAGGATGACGAGAGAAAGATGCCGTGTATGAAACGCATAAAGGCCGAGAGGCAGCGCTGTTGTTACAGGCGAGTGCCTGCGGGCAGCGTGTCAGCTCGGCCAGTGGCCTGATGGAAAAGCGCGGATTAGGCGTCGTTCATCAGCTTGTGGCGCTTTTGCATTTTTTTCATCACCCGGTCGCGCTTGAGCGGTGAGAGGTAATCCACAAATAGCACGCCTTCCAGATGGTCGTACTCATGTTGAATGCAGTGGGCCAGTAGGCCATCTGCTTCCAGCTCGTAGGGCTCACCGTTACGATCCAGCGCGTTGAGTCTCACTTTCAGGTAGCGCGGTACTTCGGCGTAGTATTCAGGGATCGACAAACAGCCCTCGGAGAGCGGCTCTTTGGCATCATCGATGGGCTCGTAGCGCGGGTTGATCAGCACCAGCGGCTGGGAGTTATCGTCGCTGACATCCATGACGACCACGCGGCGATGGACATCGACTTGCGTTGCGGCAAGGCCGATGCCGCGTGCGTCGTACATGGTCTCCAACATATCGTCGACGAGCTGGCGGACCTCGTCGTCAACGGTTTCCACCGGTACCGCCTTGGTGCGCAGGCGCTCGTCGGGGAATTCGAGAATAGGAAGTTTGGCCATGGCGTTACAATCACCGTTATGCTGAGTCTTTAAGATGAGCTGGCTGCCACCTGTGTCGGCGAGCCTAACTACTTTACTATTGACCACTATATCATGCTGATAGCGATCCTGGGCACGCGCGACACCGTGCAGCCCCTTAAACCGCTTCACCAACGACTGCCCGGGGAGAATCGGATGGTGGCTCTAAAACCTCTTTATTATAGCGTCTTTGGCGTGCTCTTAATGTGGGTGCTGTCGGTCAGCCAGCCAGCCTTAGCCGTGGAAGGGCTGCGCAACGATGCGCCACAGCGCTATGAAGTAGTGCCTGGCGACACGCTGTGGGATATCTCCGCCCGTTATTTACGCTCGCCCTGGCAGTGGCCTTCGCTATGGCAGGCGAATCCGCAAGTTCGTAACCCGCACCTTATCTACCCCGGCGATGTGCTGGTATTGGGGACATGCCAAGGCCAACCATGCCTTTCTGTGGAGCGGGGCCAAGGGGTCGTAAAGCTCTCGCCGCAGATGCGTACAGTGCCTAAACGAGAGGCGATTACTCCTATTCCGATGGAGGTGGTGCGCGCCTTTCTACGGGAGCATCGCGTGGTGGAGCCAGGAGAGAGCCCGCAGGAGCTTGCGTATGTGGTGGGCGGCGATAACCAGCGCTTGATTAGCGGCGCAGGCGATACCCTGTACGTGCGTGGCAGCGTACCCGCCAGAACGCGCCTGGGCATCTACCGTCCAGGCGAGCCCTATGTATCAGCCAATGGCGCACTGTTGGGCGATGAGTTGATCAATATTGGCGAGGCGCGCTACCTGGGCAGCGAGGGCGATATTGCTCGCATCGAAGTGCTTAGCGCCTACCAAGAAGTGCGTAATAACGACATCCTGCTGCCTCTAGAAGATCGTGAGCTAAGCGATGCCTTTGTTCCCCGTGCACCGTTGAATAACGTGTCGGGCCAGATTGTTGCGGTACCGGGCGGAGTACGATTTATTGGGCGGCTGCAAGTGGTGGCACTGGATCTGGGAACGCAAGACGGCCTACAGCCGGGCCATGTATTGCGCGTAGACCAGCAAGGGGAGTTGGTAACTGACCCACGTACCCAAGAGCTGCTGCGGTTGCCCAATACCGAGGCAGGATTGGTGATGGTGTTCAGGCCCTATAATCATATGAGTTACGCCTTGGTCATGCAGGCCTCAAGGGTGCTGGCAGTGGGGGATAGTGTACACACGCCGACGCGTTAAGGTGTGCATCAAGATTTGATATAAGGGGAACTCTATGGACGCTAAGGAGTGGCTGGCGGTAAGTGCTTTGCCCGGTATGGGCGCTGCGCGGATTGCGCAAATGGTGGCGCGCAAGCCTCAATGGCCACAAGGGTGGCTAGCGACTTTGCCCAGCAATGCCGCCAATGCCCTGCGATTGTGGCTGGCGCAGCCAGAACGCAGCCCGCTGCAACAAACGGTCAATGACACCCTCTCCTGGTTACAAGAAGGCCCCAACCGCCATCTGCTTCACCGCGACCATCCTGCATGGCCAGACCTTTTAAACCAACTTTCTGACCCGCCAGCAGTACTATGGGCCCAGGGCGATCTTCGCGCGTTAGAGGCCCCGGGCCTTGCCATGGTAGGTACTCGTCGCCCAACGTCGGAAGGCAGTGGACATGCCCAGGCGTTTGCCCGGGAGTTGGCCAACCGAGGCTGGTGCATTGTCAGCGGGATGGCGCTGGGTGTGGATGGGGTGGCTCAGCGTGCGGCGCTCGCCGCAGGTGGAAGCTCTATTGCCGTGCTTGGCTGTGGTATTGATGTCATCTACCCCGCCCGCCATCGTGATTTGTATGAACAGCTCAGTACGCTACCCGGCGGCTTGCTGCTCTCTGAGCATCCACCAGGCACCGTGGCCCATCCGGCCTTCTTCCCCCGGCGCAACCGAATTGTAACGGGCCTTTCGCTAGGCACCTTAGTGGTTGAAGCAGCCGAGAAGAGTGGCTCGCTCGTCAGCGCCCGCCTCGCCCTAGAGCAGGGGCGCGAGCTGTTTGCGCTGCCGGGTTCGCTACACAATGTCCAGGCTCGTGGCTGCCTGCAACTGTTGCGTAGCGGCGCCACCCTGGTGCGCCATGTGGACGATATTCTCGAAGAGTTACAGCATTGGGTGTCGCGCTTTGTGCCTGCGCCGCTAGCAGTTGCAGCCGATGAGCCGTTGGCTCATCAACCGAGTGTTGAATTACCGTCGGCGGATAATCTGTTAAACGCCTTAGGCCCATCGCCTACCCCCATTGATGTGTTGGTGCAGAGCACCGGTATCTCGGTCAGCGAGTGCCAGCAGCGGCTATTGATGCTGGAGCTGGATGGCAAAGTGACGCAGCAGGCGGGTGGTTGGGTGCGGCTGGCAGCGCCATGGTAAGATGCAAACTCAATTTTGTGATTGGCTGAGAGCTTATCAGGAGCGTCTATGAAACCGGCGGTTGACGTGAAGGCGGCGGTGAGCGCGCTGCGTAAAGGCGGTGTGATTGCCTGCCCCACCGAAGCGGTATGGGGGTTAAGCTGTGACCCCGATAACGACGAAGCGCTGGCGCATCTCATGCGTATGAAGGAGCGCGATCCGGCCAAGGGCGTGATTTTGGTGGCGGCGAGTATCGCGCAATTTCAGCCCTGGTTGAACCAGTTGCCGTTGGAACTCCATGCGCCGTTGGCGGCCAGTTGGCCAGGCCCGAATACTTGGCTGGTGCCGGACAATGGTCGCAGCCACGGCTTGGTGCGTGGTGCCCACCAAAGCGTCGCCCTGCGGGTGACCGACCATCCGCTGATGAAAGCACTGTGCGAAGCCTTTGGCGGGCCGCTCGTCTCCACTTCCGCTAACCGTGCAGGCGATCCGCCCGCTATGAGCGCGGAAGAAGTCGCCACGATCTTTGGCGATGACGTAGCCGCTATCGTGGCGGGCGAATTGGGCGGCAATGCCAAACCCAGTACCATCCGCGATTTAGTGACCGGCAAAGTGATGCGTGACTAGCCGCTCGGCTTCGTCACACTGTCAGCGATTCACGATTCACGATTCACGATTCACGATTCACGATTCACGATTCACGATTCACGATTCACGATTCACCTCACCAGGAGTTACCGTGGCCCACGAGCACCTAGACGACGTTAAAGCGTACCTTCTCGACCTTCAGGAGCGCCTCTGTGAAGGGCTTGCTGCCGCCGATGGGCGGGCCGCGTTCAAAGAGGATAGCTGGCAGCGCGAAGAGGGCGGCGGAGGCCGCTCGCGGGTGATGGAGTCGGGCGCTATTTTCGAAAAAGGCGGCGTCAATTTTTCCCATGTCCACGGTGCGCAGCTGCCGCCGTCTGCGACTGCTGCCCGGCCCGAGCTAGCCGGGCGCAGCTTCCACGCGGTGGGAGTCTCCTGGGTGATGCATCCTGAAAACCCCAATGTGCCGACAAGCCACGGCAACGTTCGCTTCTTTATTGCCGAAAAAGAGGGCGAGCCGCCGGTGTGGTGGTTTGGTGGCGGTTTTGACCTAACCCCCTACTATCCGGTGTTTGAAGATGTGGTGCACTGGCACCAAGTGGCCCGCGAGGCCTGCGCGCCCTTTGGTGAGGGCGTTTACGAGCGCTACAAAGCGTGGTGCGACGACTACTTCTATCTGAAGCACCGCGAGGAGACCCGCGGCGTCGGCGGGCTATTTTTTGATGACCTGAACGAAGGCGGCTTTGAAGAGTGTTTTGCGTTTCAGCGCGCGGTGGGTGATAGCTTTCTGGATGCTTACCTTCCCATTGTCGAGCGCCGCAAGCAGGACGCGTGGGGCGAACGCGAGCGTGATTTCCAGCTTTACCGCCGCGGCCGCTACGTGGAGTTCAATCTGGTGTGGGACCGGGGTACGCTGTTTGGCCTGCAAAGCGGCGGGCGCACGGAGTCCATTCTGATGTCCATGCCGCCGCTGGCCCGTTGGGAGTACGCTTTCACTCCCGAGCCGGGCAGCCGTGAAGCGCAACTGCACGACTATTTGGTGCCACGCGATTGGCTGGCCGAGGCCACCCAGCAGAACAACGCCTAAGGAGCTTCGATGACTGACCGCTACTGTGTGTTTGGTAACCCAATCAAACACTCTAAATCGCCGCTGATCCACGGTGAGTTTGCCAGCCAGACTCATCAGGCCATGAGTTACACCGCCGAGCTGGCGCCGGTAGAGGGGTTTGCCGACGCATGGCGGGCGTTTATCGCCGATGGTGGCCGTGGTGCCAACGTGACCGTTCCCTTCAAAGGCGATGCCTTTGCGCTTTGCGATACCCTGAGCCACCGCGCCAAGCGCGCGCAGGCGGTGAATACGCTGATTGTGGGCGGTAACGGGCGTACCTATGGCGATACCACCGACGGTATCGGGTTAGTGCGGGATTTGGCCTATCACCGCGTCCCTCTGGCGGGTAAGCGTGTGCTGGTCATCGGCGCAGGCGGCGCGGTGCGTGGCGTATTGGAACCGCTGCTGGCGGAGCAGCCCAGTGAGGTCGTTATCGTCAACCGCACGGCAGAGAAAGCCGAGCAGTTGGCCCAAGCGTTTGCCGACTTGGGCAATATCCAGGGCGGCGGTTTAGCATCCATCGACGGGCAGTTTGATCTGGTGATTAACGGTACCAGTGCCAGCCTATCAGGCGAGCTGCCGCCGCTGCCGGAGACGCTGTTTGCCAAAGGTGCCTGGGCCTACGATATGATGTACGGTTCAGAGCCGACGGTGTTTCTACAGTGGGCGGGGCCGCGAGGCGCCAAGCTGCTGGATGGTTTGGGAATGCTGGTCGAGCAAGCCGCCGAGTCGTTTTTTCTATGGCGCAACGTGCGGCCTGAAACGGCCAGCGTGCGCACGCTGCTGCGGCAATCGCTCAACTATTAGCCGGTAGGGAATAGGAGATAGTTGAGGCAATGGGGGCGAACGCCCCCATTCAGGTTGTGCTTGGGCTAACGCGGTTTGGTATAAAACCCCACCATACACATCACCAGCCCCACCACGGATAACAGCATGCCGCCATTCACCAGCAGCGGCGAGCGCTGCAGCCACGACACAAAAGGTTGTGGCGTATCGTAGCAAGCTCCTTCCAGATAGTTCCAGTAGCCGCCCTCAAGCTGGCAGGCGCGAACGTCGCCCAGCTCCCAGAAATAGACGCTCAGCAGCACCAGAATCGGCAGTACCAGCAGCAGTAAACCCAGTCGGATCATCTAAACCTCAATGTCAGGAGCGTATATCAGGGGCGCGGGCAGTTGGGCGTACGACCATTGCTGCGGGCTTGCTCATAGAGGGCCACGGCTTGATCCATATTCGCTTGCAGGCCTTGAATCCGCTGGCCTTGACCAGGGTGGGTAGACATCCACTCGGGGGGCGCGCCGCCACCTGTGGCTGCCTGCATATTCTCCCACAGAGTGACGCTTTCACGTGGGTTGAAGCCTGCTTGGGCCATGAGGTCTAGGCCAATCACATCGGCCTCGCTCTCATGGGCGCGGGAGAATGGTAGTACGATGCCGTACTGAGCGCCCATGCCGAGTACCCCCATCAGCTGCTGGCCACCGGCGGACTGCATGCCGGAGGTGCTGGAGAGTACCGATAGGCCTAATGACGTGGCGCTCTCGGTTGAGGCGCGCTCATTGGCGTGGTTGGCCAGCACGTGACCAATCTCATGACCAATCACAGAGGCTAATTGGTCCTGGGTTGTGGCAATATCCAGCATGCCCGTGTTCACACCCATGTAGCCGCCAGGAAGTGCAAAGGCGTTGGGCTGCTCGGATTCAAACACCCGGATTTGCCAGTCTAACTGCTGCTGATCGGCAGGCAGTTCTGCCACAATGGCATCCGCAATACACTGCACATAGCGCTGGCTTGCCTGGCTCGCAGTGGGCAGCTCCTGCTGGTACTGGGTGAACGCCTGACGGCCCATCTCGTTTAGCTCGCTATCAGAGAGCAGCAATAGCTGCGAGCGACCGGTGGGGGAGGTCGTACAGGCGGCGATTGAGGCGCAGAGCGCCGTAACCGCTAATGGGCGAAGCCAACGCATAGATAGTTTCCTTATAGACGAGTGGGGATCCTTGCACACAAGATAACCACTGGCAGTGGTAAATCAACCCTTATCATAACGCACTCTGAGGATGACGATGGATACTGAATTAAGCCAGCGCCTAGCGCGGTTACTCGATCATGTCGACCACTGGCTGCCGCCAGCGCCCACGCCGGTTGAGTGGGACACCCATGTAGCGGCCATCTGGCAGCGCCACCCACTGGGCGGGCGGTTGGTGCCGGTACCCCCGAGAGACACCATGACGCTGGACGACCTGCTGGGCATTGAGCGCCAAAAGCTGGCGTTGGTCGATAACACCCGGGCATTTTTGCAGGGGCTGCCAGCTAACCATGCGCTGCTCTGGGGCTCACGAGGTAGCGGGAAATCGTCTGTGATACGCGCGCTGCTCAATTCACTAGCCGATGAAGGCCTACGGCTGATTCAGGTCGACCGCCATGACCTGGCAAGCCTGCCGCTGCTGGTGGAACAACTGCGTCATCAGCCGCACCGCTTTGTGGTGTATTGCGACGACCTCTCGTTCGAAGGCAATGACGATGCCTACAAAGCGCTGAAGAGTGTGCTGGATGGCGCGCTGACCGGGCCACCAGATAACGTACTGCTCTATGCCACCTCGAACCGTCGTCACCTGCTGCCGGAGTCGATGGATGACAATAGCGGTTCACGGTTGGTGGGCGAGGAGCTGCACCACGGCGATGCGGTGGAAGAGAAAATCTCGCTGTCAGACCGTTTCGGCCTGTGGTTAGGCTTTCATCCGTTTAGCCAAGCCACCTATCTTGAAGTGTGCGAACACTGGGTGAGTCGTATTGGTGGACAGCAAGAGTGGGATGAGGCCGCCCGTGCGGAGGCGGTACGTTTTGCCACGCTACGCGGTGGGCGCAGCGGCCGGACAGCGTGGCAGTTTGCGGCCCACTACGTAGGCCGCAAACGCCTTCATGAGCGCGGTGAGTAGCGCGCTTGGCAAGACTTAGCGTTGGGGGATGAGCTGCCCGTCGGCGCCCACGTTCAAGCGAATGGTCGGGGTGAGCAGGCCAGCGGGCAGTGTCATGCCCAGGCCGCGCAAATCCCCTGGGGTAATGGCCAGTTCACTGCCTGCAGGCAGCTCCCCTTGGCTGGCGAGTTGGCTGGCCAGCTCTAGCATTGGCGTCATTTGCTGGTGGTCTGCAGCTAGAACATCAAAGGCCACCGGCAGGCGGAGATTGGCGTCTTCCCCAGACGTGAGGGTAACGTTCTGCCCATAATTGCCTTGCACTGGGTCTACGCCAGGCATGTCCAGCGTCCAGCGAAAGCCAGACATCTCCACCGGAGGCATGCCAGCGGGCAGGCCAAGCCCCATCGCCAAGGTGGCTTGCACCGGCAAGCTGCCAGCACCCAGGCTAGAGGCCAGCAAGCTCGATAGATCGCTGGTGTCCAATCCAGCATTGACGCTGTAAGGGCCAATGCGTACGTCCTCAATCCCCAGCGATGTGACCGCCAGACGAAACGCAAACAACCCTGTTTGAGGCAACGCCAAGCAGCCGGTTAGCAGGCTCGCCAGCAGCAGTAAAACCAAGCCGCGTCCGCGACGAAAAGCGTAGTGCATGTACGTCCCTCCTAAGAAGGGCAAGTGTTGATAAGAAAGGATCGGTCGAGCAGGTGACGAAAAGCGTCGCTATTTGAGGGCGGGAGGGGGGCTCTGTCAAGTAGATTCGGTGGTAGTGCCAACAAAAACGCCCGCTGCGTATACAACGGGCGGGGAAGCAAAGTGCCGCGCTTAACGGCGGCTTTTGCGCGCCTCTTTGGTACGGTTAAGCTCGCGCTTTTTGGCTTTCTCTTTATCGCTGGCGCCCGCCATGTTATCGAACGGGTTGTTGCCCGACCGGAACTCAAAGCGCATCGGCGTGCCGCGCACCTTCAACACTTTACGGAAGGTATTGGTCAGGTAGCGACGATAAGCCTCAGGCAGCGATGCTGTCTGGTTGCCATGCACCACAATAATCGGCGGGTTGCTGCCACCCTGGTGAGCCATACGCAGCTTGATGCGGCGGCCGTTGACCATGGGGGGCGGATGCTGGCTTACCGCATCCTGCAGCAGCGTGGTGAGACGGTTGGTCGACCAGTGCGCGTTGGCGGCGTTAAACGCCCGCTCAATGGAGGGGTACAAGTCGCCCACTGCGGTGCCATGCAGCGCGGAAATAAAGTGCAGCTCGGCGTAGTCGGCAAAGCCCAGACGGCGCTTGATGTCGGCGCGCATCTTCTCTTTGGCTTCGCTCTCCAGCCCGTCCCACTTGTTGACCGCCAGTACCAACGCACGCCCTGTGGTGAGCACGTAGTCCAGCAGGTGCAGGTCCTGCTCAACCAAGCCGCTGCGGGCGTCCAATACCATGACGGCCACGTGGCTCTCTTTGATCGCATCCAGCGTTTTGATGATCGAGAACTTTTCGGCGATTTCACGCACGTTCTTACGCCGCCGAATGCCGGCGGTGTCGATCAGCACGTACGGCTTGCCGTTGCGCTCGAAAGGGATTTCGATAGCGTCGCGGGTGGTGCCCGCTTCATCGAATACTACCACGCGCTCTTCACCGAGCAGGCGGTTGACCAGCGTAGATTTACCCACGTTCGGGCGGCCAATCACGCCAATGCGAATGCCTTTGCTGCCTGTATCGGCAGGAATGCTGGCATCCCGTTCGGGGAAGGGTTCAAGCACCGTATCAATCAGCAGCGATACGTTGCGGCCATGAGCGGCGGCAATCGGCCACGGGTCACCCAGGCCCAGTTTCCAGAAATCGGCCATGGCCGAGTGCTCTTCCAGGCCGTCGGTCTTGTTGACCACCAGCCAGGTCTTTTTCTGGTTGACGCGCAGGTGGTTGGCAATCGCTTCGTCGGCGACGTTCAACCCGGCGCGGGCATCGACCAGGAACAGCACGATATCGGCTTCGTCGATGGCCGCGAGGGACTGCTCGGCCATCGCGGCATCGATGCCTTCTTCGTCACCGCTGATACCGCCGGTATCGATGACGGTGTACGCCTTTCCACCCAGCATGCCGTTACCGTATTTACGGTCACGGGTCAGGCCAGGAAAGTCTGCCACCAGCGCATCGCGCGAGCGGGTCAGACGGTTAAACAGCGTCGATTTGCCCACATTGGGGCGACCGACTAATGCAATGACGGGTGTCATGGAGTTACTTCCAGGGTTTCCAGGCGACCATTGTTGGCCTGGACATGAATGGTGCTGCCTTCAGTCACCGGGCGCACGCTAATACCCGAATCATCGATACGGGTGCGGCCGACCAGGTTGCCTTCGCGGGCGTCGATGAGGTGGACATAACCCTCAAAATCACCCACGACGATGCGGCCATCGGCAAAGGCGGGGGCGGTGAGCCAGCGATCTTCCAGGTCATCGTTACGCCAGATCTCTTGGCCGCTGTTGGCGTCCAAGGCAACGATGTGGCTGTCGTCGCTGACCACAAATAAGAAGTCGCCCACCAGAATCGGCGTGTGGCGGCTGGAGAGGTTGGTTTCCCACAGCACACCGCCACGGGTCGCTTCCAGCGCAACCACACGGCCGTTGTAGCTAGTCACGAACAGGAGGCCATCGGGGCTAAGTACTGGCTGGCCAGACAGGTCCACTAGGCGCTCAACGTCGCTACGGCCACGTGGTGTGGCAATCTGCATTTCCCAAAGGGGCTGGCCGCTGCGGTTGTCCAGCGTCGCCAGGCGTCCGTTGGCCGTACCCACGAAGGTGACCGGGTCGATGACCATTGGCGTTCCGGTGCCGCGCAGCGTTAAAGCAGGCTGAGAGCTGGTGTAGACCCAGCGCTCTTCGCCGCTGGCGCGGTCCAGAGCGGTAATTTGGCCGTCCACGCTCTGAACCAGCAGTAGCTGCTGGTTGGCTTGCGGAGCTGCCAGTACTTCGCTGGTGACCCGCGAACGCCAAGTAACGCTACCGTCGTGCTGGTCGAGGGCGATCACTTCACCGTTACGGGTGCCGAGATAAACTTGGCCGGCAATGGCGTTGAGTGCACTGGAGATGGGAGTATCCAGCTCGACTTGCCACTCACGCTCACCGCTCTGGGCATTGAAGGCGGCTACCAGGCCGTTGGCATCGGCGGCAAACACGGTATTACCCTCGCGTGCCGGTGCAATCGGGTAGCGGGCACGGCCAAAACCGTCGCCAACGCTGCGCCGCCACTGGCTATCCAGTGATGAGGTTTCATTGAAGCTACGCAGCTCTTTGGGGGTGTAGGCAGGCTCACCCTTGCTGGCGCAACCCGCCAGCAAGGCCAGCGCAACGGCACCCAGCGTGGCACGCATCAGCGAAGTGGAAAAACGTGGTTTTAACAGGCTGTTGGTCATCACTGATTCGCCTCCTCGGCGCCGATATCGTCGAGCTTGAACTGCACGCCATAAAGCGGCTGGTTCTGCGTTTGGGCAATCTCCAGCGCGGCTTGCCATGCTTCGCGAGCCTGCTCGGGCTGGTTCTGAGCCAGGAAAGCATCGCCTCGCACGTTGGCTTGTTGAGCGGCCAGCGCATCGGAAATAGGCTGATCAAGAAGCGCTAGCGCGGCTTCCGGGTTACCTTCAGCCACTTCAATGCGTGCCAAGCGCAGCCATGCCAGGCTTTGCACATAGCGGCGTGAGGAGTTGCTGGCCACGTCCTGCAGTGCCTGCTTGGCCGCGGCCAGATCGCCTTCCTGCACGGCCAGGCGGGCCTCCAGCAGCTGTGCCAGTTCGGCATACAGGGTGTTGCCGTAGTCGTCGGTGAGCTCATCAATCAGCGTTTGTGCCGCGCTTAACTGATCCCCTTCCAAGGTGGTGCCAGCGGTCATGTTGATGAGCTGCTGGTATCGGGCAGAAGCTGCCTCTGACTTACCCTCTTGGTAGTTCTGCCATGCGTTCCAACCAAAGACGCCCGCCGCAGCGAGAACGGCACCGGCAATGAGCGAGGTCCCGTTCTCTTTCCACCAGCGTTTGACGACTTCTAGCTGCTCTTCTTCGCTTCTCAGATCCGCCACGGGCGGCCTCCTGTTTCATGGGTCAGCCGCTTTTGCGGCTAACGAGTGTTCATCCGCCCCAGGCATCGCTGGGGGCAGTTACGTTAATGAGACGGTAGGTTAGGCAGTAACTCGCGAAGCGTCTCGGCCAACGCTGCCTGGGCCACCTGCTGCTGCTCGCGGTCATCGCGCAGAAACTTCAGTGTGGCGGTTTGGTTGGCGAGCTCATCCTCACCCAGCAGAATTGCCACCGGCGCGGCGCTCTTATCCGCCTTCTTCATCCGGCTTTTGAAGCTTCCGCCGCCGCAGTGTAGCTGTAAGCGTAGAGATGGCAGCGCGCTTCGCAGCTGCTCTGCTAGCATGAGTGCAGCAACAGTGGCGCTGTCATCCATGGGCACCAGATAGACATCGCATCCGCCCATGGCATCCGCTGGTACCAAATTCAGAGTTTCCAGCAGCAGTACTAAGCGCTCAATACCCATGGCAAAGCCCACCGCGGGCGTGGGCTTACCACCGAGCTGCTCGACCAGACCATCGTAGCGGCCACCGGCACAGACGGTGCCCTGGCTGCCCAGCGCAGTGGTGGTCCACTCGAACACCGTGCGGCAGTAGTAGTCCAGGCCGCGCACCAAGCGCGGGTTGACTACGTACGGAATGCCGGCGGCATCCAGCATCGCTTTGAGCTGCTCGAAATGCGCGCGGGACTCATCGTCCAGATGATCCATCAACTGCGGGGCCGCGTTGAGCATCTCGGCCATATCCGGGTTTTTGGAGTCCAGAATGCGCAGCGGATTGCTGGTTAAGCGTCGTTTGGAGTCTTCATCGAGAACGTCTTGGTGCTGCTCAAAGTAGGCCACCAGTTTGTCTCGGTAGGCCGCCCGTGCTTCAGCGGAACCCAGGGAGTTCAGCTCCAGGGTGACGTGCTCCATCAAGCCAAGCTCTTGCCATAGCCGTGCCGAGAGCAGTATGACTTCGGCATCAATGTCCGGGCCATCAAAGCCGTAGGTTTCCACGCCCACTTGGTGAAACTGACGGTAACGCCCTTTCTGAGGCCGTTCGTGGCGGAACATCGGCCCTTGGTACCAAAGCCGCTGGGTTTGGTTATGCAGCAAGCCGTGTTCCATTGCCGCCCGCACGCAGCTGGCGGTGCCTTCAGGGCGCAGCGTCAGGCTGTCACCGTTGCGGTCGTCGAAGGTGTACATCTCTTTCTCGACGATATCGGTGACTTCGCCAATCGAGCGGGCAAACAGCGCCGTCTGTTCCACGATCGGCGTACGAATTTCATCGAAGCCGTAGCGGTGCATCAATTGGCGTACTTTGCCCTCAAAAAATTGCCAGCGAGGGCTGTCGCTGGGCAATAGGTCGTTCATTCCACGGATGGCTTGAATCTTTTTAGCGGCGGACTTGCTCAATGAAAACTCCTTGTCTGGGCGGCAGCGCGAGGCGCAAGGCGTGCCGCCTGTTGCAGGCAACGCAGGTGTCAAATGCTGCGTGCAATCATGTTCTCTTGCTGCTGCTCTTTCTGGCGTACCTTGTCGCGGATCAGCTTTTCCAGGTCATCTACCAGATGATCGTTGCGCAGCTTACTCGCCGGTTTGCCATCGATGTAGACCAAGTTGGCGGGTGAGCCGCCGGTTAGGCCGATATCGGTCTCTTTAGCTTCGCCGGGGCCGTTGACCACACAGCCAATCACCGAGACATCCAGCGGCGTCATCACATCTTCCAGGCGCTCTTCAAGCTGGTTCATGGTGCTGATGACGTCAAAGTTCTGTCGCGAGCAGCTGGGGCAGGCGATGAAGTTAATGCCCTTGGCGCGCAGCTTCAGGCTCTTGAGCATATCGAACCCGACCTTGATCTCTTCCACCGGGTCGGCAGCCAGCGAGACGCGGATGGTGTCGCCGATACCATCCATCAACAGCATGCCTAGGCCAATAGAGGACTTCACGGTGCCCGAACGCAAGCCGCCTGCTTCGGTGATACCCAGGTGCAGCGGCTGCTCGATGCGGGTGGCAAGGTCGCGATAAGCGGCCACCGCCATAAACACATCAGACGCTTTCACGCTGACTTTAAACTCCTGGAAATCGAGGCGGTCCAGGTGGTCAATATGGCGCATGGCAGACTCAACCAGCGCGGCGGGCGTAGGCTCGCCGTACTTCTTTTGCAGATCTTTTTCCAGCGACCCGGCGTTCACCCCGATACGGATTGGAATGCCGTAATCGCGGGCGGCGCTTACCACAGCGCGTACGCGATCTTCCCGGCCAATATTGCCGGGATTGATGCGCAGACAGTCAACGCCTAGCTCAGCGACGCGCAGGGCGATTTTGTAATCGAAATGAATGTCGGCAACGAGGGGGATGGCTACGCGCTGCTTGATTTTGCCGAAGGCTTCAGCGGCGTCCATATCCGGCACAGAGACGCGTACGATATCTGCTCCGGCTTTTTCCAACTGCTGGATCTGGCCGACGGTGGCGTCCACATCCAGGGTATTGGTGTTGGTCATGCTCTGTACGGAAATCGGCGCATCGCCGCCCACGGCCACATTGCCAACATGAATTTGGCGTGACAGACGGCGTTTAATCGGAGAAGGGGCGTGCATAAGACGAGTCACTCTCCCAGGGTAAAGCGGGCAACGTTATTGGTACCGGCGCGCTCGGCAAGGTTGACGAGCTCACCTTGGTAGCGCAGTTCTACACCGGTGGCGTTGCCGACGGTTAAACGAAAAGGCGGTTCGCCCTCAACGCTCGCGGTGGTGCCGGGGGTTTGTAGACCGACAAACACACGCTGGTTGTTGGCATCGAAAATCTCTGTCCAGGACTGCTCGTTAAACGTCAGCTCCAGCAAGTTGGGGTTAGCAGCGGGGGCGGCATTGGCCACCTCTTCAGCAGGCGCCTCAGCTACATCGGTCGCTGCGTCGGCGTCAACCGCCGGGGCCGCAGGTTCGTCGCTAGCGGCAGCGGTTGGCTCATCGTTGTCAGCAGCGGGCGCACTGCTATCGCTAATATCGCTGTCGGCGGGCTCGCCGCTGACCACATCGTTAGTCAACTCCTCCGTTGCGGCGGGCTCATCAGGTGTGACCACCGGAGTAGGCTCTGGAGCTGGCTCGGGTTCGCTGATGAACGCTTCGTTCTCTTCCATAGCGGGTGAGGCGCCGATGCTCGGCGGCTCGCTGCCACCTCTGCTTTGCCACCAAGCAACCGTCACGGCAATCAGCCCGGCAATCACCAGCAGAGTGACTAACTTAAAGAGCCATGCGCCTACTTTGGATGGCGGCTTAGTCACGGTAACCGGGGCCACCTTGCGTTCGGCATCACGGGTGCCGTGGCGAACCTGGTAAGCTTCAAGCACCACACGTTCGTCCATGCCTAAATATTTGGCATAGGCGCGCAAGTAGCCGCGACGATACGCAGCGACGGGAATCTCTTCGTAATTATCGCGCTCTAGGCCATCCACCACAGCAGGGCGCAGGTTCAGTGCTCGGGCGGCATCCGTCAGCGGGACGCCCAGCGATTCGCGTTGACGAGAAAGCAACTCACCGGGGGTTGCTGTGCTGTGGGCCGTAGTAACACTATCTTGTAACTGTGTGTCGCTCATAGCTGAGCATCCTTCAATAATGTGGTGATCAGGGCGGCAATCAGTTGTTTAGCAAGCGCTGGTAGTCGGCAGCCGCGGCGTCGTCACCGCGGGCGAGGGCGACATCAATCGCCAGTTCCAGTGCCGCTGGGTCTGGGCCGGCTAACTGCAGATAGTTCTGCAGCGGTGCCCAGGCCTGATCATAATTGCCCTGTGAAACTTCCAGTTCGGCTAACATTAAATACCCGCGTGGGTTGCGCGGGTCGATACTTTGCGCGCGTTGCAAACGTTCGCGCGCTTTATCAAATTCATCTATTGCCAAATAGCACTGCCCCAGGTTGGTAAATAGCTGGGCACGATTGGCGTACTGGGCATCCTGAGATGCTATTTCTAACTGTTCGCAGGCCTGTGAAAACTGTGCCTGCTGATACAAAAACGCGGCGTAGTTGTTACGCGCGCGAGTAAACGAGGGCGCTGCATTCAACGCCTGCTGGAAGTAGCGGTTGGCTAGATCACTCTCTCCCTGCTGTTGATAGACCAGCGCGAGCGCCTGAAGTGCCTCAGGGTGGCGCGGGTCCAGTTCAAGAGCACGATCAAGGGCATTCAACGCGCGGGGCAGGTTATCACGCTCTAGGTAGGCGACGCCAAGCTGGGTGTAGGCTTCTGCCGCGTCGGGGTTGGCGTCGTCACTGATCCCTTGGCCAGAGGTGGCGCAGCCCGCCAGCAGCAGGCTGCCAGCAAGCACGGACAGCATGGGCATCCTAAAAAGGGTAATGCGCCTGCGGTGACCGATCATCTACGCCCTCTTAAGTCGAAACTATTGAGCCAGTGCTGCAAGGTGGATGCTTTGTAAGCACCCGGCAAAAGCGTGTCCATCAAAGCGCTGTGTCAGGTGGATGTCAAGACAGCAGCGATTAGTCAGCGTCAAGCTGAACGGACTGAATATAGCGTGCGCTACGCTTGGTACGGTCTTTTACGCGGCCCACTAGCTGACCACAGGCGGCATCAATATCGTCGCCACGGGTCATGCGCACGGTAGCGTTGTACTCTAAGTCGTACAGCCACTGTTGAAAGCGCATCACTTGGTTACGCGATGGCTTCTCATAACCTGAATTCGGGAACGGGTTAAACGGAATCAGGTTGATTTTGCACGGCAGTTCTTTAAGCAGCGCGGCGAGCTGCTCAGCGTGCTCTTGCTGATCGTTGACGTCTTTGATCAGCGTGTACTCAATCGTGACCTGACGGTTATCTGGGCACTTGGCCAGATAACGGTGGCAGGCATCCAGCAGCGCACGAATATTGTACTTACGGTTGATCGGTACTAGCTCGTTGCGCAGCTCATCGGTGGAGGCGTGCAGCGAGATAGCAAGGCTCACATCTATCTCATCGCCCAGCTTGTCAATCATCGGTACAACACCCGATGTGGAGAGCGTGACGCGGCGCTTGGAGAGCCCATAACCGTTATCGTCGAGCATCAGCTTCATGGCGGGCACGACGTTATCGAAATTGAGCAGCGGTTCGCCCATACCCATCATGACCACGTTGGTCACCGGGCGATTGGCGGTATCACGGCGCGGGCCAACACTGCGTTGGGCAACCCACACCTGGCCGATAATCTCGGCGGCGGTTAAGTTACGCTGGAAGCCCTGTTTACCGGTAGAGCAGAAGCTACAGTCCAGCGAACAACCCACTTGGGAAGAGACACACAGCGTGCGCCGCTTACCGTTTTCAGCGGGAATCAGCACCGTTTCTACGTAGCTGCCATCCTCAACCTCTAACACCCATTTACGGGTGCCGTCGCTGGAAGTGCCTTCGTAGACAACGCCCGGGCCGCGAATTTCAGCGACTTGGGAGAGCTTGTCGCGCAGCGGTTTCGACAGGTTGGTCATCGCCGTGAAGTCGTCGATGCCTTCCTGGTGAATCCACTTCATTACCTGAGTGGCGCGGAATTTCTTTTCGCCAATTGATAAAAAGAAAGCTTCCATCTGCTCGCGGGAAAGCCCCAGCAGGTTCTGGCGTGCCGGTGCCGCTTGTTGAGCAGTCGCGCTGTCAGGAGTCGTGTTGGGGGCAGGCGTATGTTGAGCTACGGTGGTGGTCATGGCGGTCAGCGTTCAGAAAGAGGCGGGGGCAAAGCCCCCGCGAAAATGGCCGGCAACGAAGGTTGAAACGGCGGCGCTTGGTTTAGCGCGGGCAGATTTCGTCGTTACCGAAGAAGTAGCTAATTTCGCGCTCAGCGCTTTCCGGAGAATCAGAGCCATGGACAGCGTTGGCGTCGATTGTTTCCGCAAAGTCAGCGCGAATGGTGCCCGGAGCGGCTTCTTTCGGGTTGGTAGCACCCATCAGCTCACGGTTTTTAGCGATGGCGCCTTCGCCTTCCAGCACTTGTACCACTACCGGGCCAGAGGTCATGAAGCCAACTAGGTCTTTGAAGAAGGGACGCTCTTTGTGCTCGGCGTAGAAGCCACCAGCCTTCTCTTCGGAGAGGTGCATCATTTTAGCGGCAACGACCTTCAGGCCCGCTTTTTCAAAGCGTGCAATGATCTCGCCAATGGCATTTTTAGCAACGGCATCGGGCTTGATGATGGAAAGAGTACGTTCAGTCGCCATGCAGAAATCTCCTTAAAAGGGATAAAGCAGAAATTGCCGCCCCGGAAAGCCGGGGCGGCGCAGGAAAAAAGTGGTCGGCTAGGGCCGTATGTTGCATCGGCTGCCGAGTGGCCGCGATTATAGCGCCTCCCGGGGGGTATGAATACCGGTGATATACGCAACAGCCACGGCGGATAGCTTAGACTGTGAAGCTTTCACCGCAGCCGCACTGATCTTTTACATTGGGGTTGTTGAAGCGGAAAAAGCGATTCAAGCCTTCGTTGACGTAATCCACTTCGCTGCCGTCTAGCATCTCGACGGCATCAGGAGCCACGTAGACGCTTGCGCCGTGATCTTCGAAACGCACATCGTCATCCTGTGCTTCATCGGCAAAATCAAGCACATAGCTGTAGCCGGAACAGCCGCTGGGTTTAACGGATACCCGCAGGCCTAGACCCTGGCCGCGCTCGTCGAGCACACGCTGAATTTGTTCAGCTGCAGCGGGCGTAATGTTTAGTGTTGCCATGGAGCGTTCTCCTTTAAGAAGTCGTTAGCAGTGCGTCAGGAGAGCGTCAGCCGCCTAACGTGCGGTCGCACGTAAGCCGCTCACCGCGTGGCGCAGTAGGGTTAATGCGTGGTCGATATCGGCCTCTTGGGTAAAGCGCCCAAAGCTAATACGCAGCGATGAGAGCGCGAGCCGACGGGGCGTACCAATGCCCAGTAGTACATAAGACGGGTCAACGCTTGCCGAGTTGCAGGCAGAGCCGGTAGACACGGCCACATCCCGAAGCGCCATCAGCAGTGCCTCGCCATCCACGCCTTCAAACGCCAAGTTCAAGATGTTGGGAACGGCGTTCTCCAGTGGGGAGTTGGGGATGATGCCTTCCAGGTTTGATAAGCCGCTTAGAAAGCGTTCGCGTAGCGCCGCAATATGGGCCTGATCCGCATCCTGCTGCTGTTGCATGACGTTAAACGCTTCACCCATCCCGGCAATCTGATGAGTCGGCAGCGTGCCGGAGCGCATGCCGCGCTCGTGGCCGCCACCATGAATGAGTGCCTCGACGCGAATATCTGGGTGGCGTTTCACATACAGAGCGCCGACCCCTTTAGGCCCGTAGGCTTTGTGGCCTGATAGCGACATCAAATCAATATGCTGAGCGACCACGTCGAGCGGAATACGCCCCACCGCCTGGGCGGCATCGGTGTGGAACGCCGCCCCGAACTCATGGGTGACTTCCGCTAGGGCGGCAATATCATGAATGCTGCCTAGCTCATTATTCACCGCCATTAGCGATACCAGTGCCGTGTCGTCGCGCATGGCGGCACGCAGTTGCTCAGGGGTGATGCGTCCATCGCGCCCTGGGGTTAGCCAGGTGATCTCGAAGCCTTCGCTCTCCAGTGCCTTGGCGGTGTCTACCACCGCTTTATGCTCAATGCTGGAAGTGACAAGGTGCATGCCACGTTCGCGGTTAGCACGCATAAAGCCAATTAGCGCTAGGTTATTGGCTTCGGTGGCGCCGCTGGTCCAGACGATTTCACGCGGATCAGCGCCGATCATATCGGCCACTTGGCGGCGCGCCTGTTCCACCACCTGCTCGGCCTGCCAGCCCAGCATATGGCTGCGGGAAGCGGGGTTGGCGAACAGCTGGTCTACCGTGAGGTAGCGCTGCATCACCTCAGCCACACGACCATCGACCGGCGTCGTGGCGGCATAATCGAGATAAATGGGCAGAGAGGGAGTGGAGGTCATCGTCATAGATTCCAGCGTGCAGTAAATACCTTCAGGGGGAAGACGCGAGGATGCCAGCATCGACCCGCTGTTTTTGCCGGGTAGCGATGCGGATCACATCAGGGCGCTGTATCAACTGCGCCAGCGTAATATCGTCGAGAAAACTGCGAATTTGACCGGATAGCTCGCACCATAAATGGTGCGTTAAACAGGTATCGCCCTGCTGGCAGTCGGATAGCCCCTGGCAGCGGGTCGCGTCGACGGTTTCGTTGACTGCATCAATCACCAGAGAGACGCTGATCTCCTCGGGTGCTTTGGCCAGTAGGTAACCGCCACCCGGCCCGCGCACGCTGCTAACTAGCCCCGCCCGGCGCAGCCTTGCGAAGAGTTGCTCCAGGTAAGAGAGCGAGATCTCCTGTCGCAGGGAGATATCTCCCAGGCTGGTAGGGCCGCTGGGGGCGTTAAGCGCCAAATCCAGCATGGCCGTAACGGCGTAACGGCCTTTTGTCGTCAAGCGCATAGCAGGTACCCCTCGTCGCTGAGCTTTCAGCGCGCTGGCAGCAAATGTTGCGCCATTATGGAAATCCTGAGTGCTTTGGTCAACTATTGCGCGTGGTGCTGCTTTCCGGTGATGGGCTGCTGCGTTCCTGGGCAGTATGACCAAGGCCAGGGCAGCCGGTATCGTTTTCATCCAGAATATCGGCAAAGTCCTCATCTCGCAGAGCCGGTAACTGGCCATCGCGGTAGTTGGCGTCGAGCTTGCGAAGCGTTGAGCACATGCGCTCGATACGCTCGTCCACGGCGTGCATATGATCGAGCATGGCCTGCATCGAGCGCGCCACCGGGTCGGGCATGTCTTGGCTGACGCCATAGGCATCGAAACCAAACTTCTGGCAGATGGCTTCCCGGCGGGCCGGGTCGATATCCAGCGCCTCTTCCATATCCGGGGCGGCGCGTTTGACGATTTTGCCGGGGATGCCGACCACCGTTGCTCCCGCTGGCACCTCTTTTGTAACTACCGCGTTAGAGCCAATTTTGGCACCTGCGCCCACGGTAAACGGCCCCAGTATCTTGGCGCCGGCACCAACAATCACACCATCTTCCAGCGTAGGGTGACGTTTGCCTTTGTTCCAACTGGTGCCGCCTAGCGTCACGCCTTGGTAGAGCGTGACGTTATCGCCCACCTGTGCGGTTTCACCAATCACCACGCCCATGCCATGGTCGATAAAAAAGCGCCGCCCAATGGTTGCGCCTGGGTGGATTTCAATGCCAGTGAGCCAGCGGGAGAAGGTCGATAGCGTTCGTGCTAGCCACTTAAAGTTCTTTTTCCACAGCCAGTGGCCGCAGCGGTGCAGCAACAGGGCGTGCAGGCCGGGATAGTTGGTCAGCACCTCAAGAAAATTACGTGCCGCCGGGTCGCGGTCAAATACGCTATTGATGTCTTCACGCAGGCGTTGAAACATGGGTGATCCTTGGGCGTTAAGGGAGGCAGCAGTAATACAGTATTGGAATATGGTGAGTGCAAAGCGGCAGTCGAAAGACGATGTTGGGGCGCGTTGTTGTAACTTCAAGTTTAGGCCATTGCCGCTTTGCTGGCGCCTCTTGTGATTAGTACGCCGTTATGTGCTACGCGGATGTGTCGGCGTTCTCTTGGTTCACACTACCGGTTCCACTCTTTTTAGCGGATTTTTCAGTCGCCGAGAGGATGCCGCGCAGAATGTTCATCTCCATCTTTTCAGGCCGTGCCCGTAAATAGAGGCGTCGCAGGCGTGCCATGAGCTGGCGCGGCAGGGCAGGGTCGTGAAACTCGATGGCGATTAGCGTGCGCTCTAAGTGCTCGAAGTAGCGCTCAAGCTCTTCGTGGGTTGCTAGCTCGTCATTATCATCGGCAGCAGTTGGGGCATCTGCCTGGCTTAGCCACGCCATGCGACACTCGTAGGCCACCACTTGAACCGCCGCGGCAAGGTTGAGCGAGCTAAAATCAGCGTTGGTCGGAATATGCACATGGGCATGGCAGCGCTGCAGCTCGGCGTTGGTTAAGCCGCTGTCTTCACGGCCAAACACCAGCGCCACACGGGCATTTTCTGGCTGGCATTCGCCGGGTAGGCGCTCGGCAAGTTCCCGAGGCGAGATCATCGGCCAGGGCAGCGTGCGCGAGCGGGCGCTGGCGCCAACAGCTAGCGTGCAATCGGCCACGGCTTCTTCAAGTGTGGCATGCACTGTAGCTTGGTGAAGTAGATGGTCGGCACCTGAGGCGCGAGAAATACTGTCTTGGGTGATCACATCGCAGCGAGGAGCGACCAGGGCTAAATCAGCTAAGCCCATGTTGTGCATGGCGCGTGCCACGCCGCCAATGTTGCCAGGGTGGCTGGTGCCAATTAAAACAATTCGGATGCGCTCAAGCATAGTAGGCCCGGTTCATGTGCGTAAAACGCGCAGTTTAGCATGAGTCGATGGCATGCCCGAGGGGCCTCTGTTAGAATTGCCCGCCAAAAGGCGTATTGCGCCTGAACCGTTCTTTAACATCACTGTGACAAGGCCCGATCATGAATCCGATGGTCCAATTTACGCTGCGCGCCGCGCGTGGCGCTGTTGAACACTTTTTACGCGTTCGCGAACGTATCGAAAACGCCCATGAGGAATTTAACCTCGACCGCTTGCTGGAAGACACGGCGCGTAA
The DNA here is from genome assembly GCF_021532545.1 of Halomonas sp. Cn5-12. Taxonomy (NCBI): domain Bacteria; kingdom Pseudomonadati; phylum Pseudomonadota; class Gammaproteobacteria; order Oceanospirillales; family Halomonadaceae; genus Halomonas; species Halomonas sp. Cn5-12. The sequence goes on along the minus strand of NZ_JAKGAY010000019.1, from coordinate 16,375 downwards.
AGCCGAGGCGACCATCATTCAACAACTGCAGCGTGGCTACCCTCTGCACGGCTTCTCTGGCCGCTATACGCCCTATAAAGCGGGTGAAGGCGAAGGTGAAAATACCGTATGGAAAATTGAACCGCTGCACGGCTACTCCAACTTGGCGGTAGCAGGTAAGGGCTTTGCACTCTCAGTGGTGTGTCTCGTTAAAGGTCGCCCCGAACACGCGGTGGTGATCTCTCCCTTTGGTGATGACGAATATATCGCCAGTCGCGGCCGCGGCGCTCAGCACAACGACAAGCGCATGCGGGTTAGCAAACCAACCGCTATTCCTGCCACACGCATGGCGATGAGCCTGCCGGAAGCCTGGCTGCGTCCGAGCCATCTGCCTGCTTACTTAACCATTACCCAGCAGCTTGCGCCGCAGGTAGAAACCCTGGTAGCGACCGGCAGCGGCCTGCTGGATATGTGCGAGCTGGCCGCAGGACGTGTAGACAGCGTCTTCGTACTGGGCTTAGAAGAGCAGGATATGCAGGTAGGTACGCTGCTGCTAAAAGAAGCGGGCGCGCTGATGGGCACTCCGGACGGGAAGCCGACCGTGAATGCTGAAAGCCAGCTAATGGCCGCTGGCCCGCGCCTCTACAAAGCGCTGATTAAGCAGCTGGCGCCGCACTTCTAAGAAGAGCGCGTTAGGTGTGAAGATATGAAAAGGCCCTGCCGGTTGATTTCGGCAGGGCCTTTTCGTTGGCTGCTATAACGCGTTTAGGGCAGCTCTTCTTCCTCTTCATCCACTTCTTTCTTGGTGGGAATCAGGTCTTCCCGAGAGAGTTTCAGCGGAATCAACAGGGCACCGGAGATATAGATAGACGAGAACGTACCCACCACGATACCCACCAGCAGGGCAATCGCGAAGTTCTCGATCATATCGCCACCGAGCAGCAGCAGCGCTAGCAGTACCAGCACGGTTGTGCCTGAGGTGGCTAATGTGCGCGACAACGTAGCGTTAATCGCCTCGTTGAAAATCTGCGGCATATCGTCGATACGCGAGGTGCGGATCGTCTCGCGGATGCGGTCATACACGACGATGGTGTCGTTCAGCGAGTAGCCGATGACCGCCAGAATGGCTGCCAGCACCGTTAGGTCGAAGTCGAGCTGGAACAGCGCGAACACGCCTACCACGATGATCACGTCGTGCAGCAGGGCAAGCAGGGCACCAAGGGCGAACTTGTACTGGAAGCGGAAAGCTACGTAAAGCATCACCACGCCCAGCGCGACGAGCAGGCCTAAGCCGCTCTGGTCACGCAGCTGGTCGCCGACCTGGGCGCCCACGAACTCGGCGCGCACTAAGTTGACACTATCGCCATTGGCACGCAGCAGATTGACAACCTCGTTACCCACGTCGCCATCAAACGCTTGCTGCAGGCGAATCAATACTTCTGTTGAAGCGCCAAAGGTTTGTACCGAGACATCTTGGAAACCGCTGTCTTCCAGCAGTTGGCGAATGGCATCCAGTGAAGGTGCCACGCCGTAGCGCACTTCCACCAGGGTGCCGCCGGTAAAGTCCAGGCCCAGGTTGAGCTGCTGAAACAAAATGGCGCCAATAGAGACAATCAGCATCACGGCCGAGACGATAAACGCAAGGTTGCGCCGTCCCATAAAGTCGATGCGCAGTTGTGATAGGGGTTTCATTACCACCTCTTAAATTCTGTGCTGAGCGCGTGTTGAGATCCCATCGAGATTAGATCCACAGCTTTTTGACGGGCTTGCCACCATAGGTCAGGTTGACCATGGCGCGCGTGACCAGCAGCGCAGTGAACATTGACGTCAGAATGCCGATAGAGAGCGTGACGGCAAAGCCCTTCACCGGGCCGGTGCCAATCGAGAACAGAATCACCGCCACCAGCAGCGTGGTGATGTTGGCATCCATAATCGAGGTGAACGCCCGCTCATAACCCGCGTAAATGGCTTGCTGAATCGACATGCCGTTGCGCAGTTCTTCGCGTATCCGCTCAAAGATAAGCACGTTGGCGTCCACCGCCATGCCCAGCGTCAACACGATACCGGCAATACCGGGTAGCGTGAGCGTGGCGCCCAGCATCGACATCACGGCGACTAGCAGCGTGAGGTTGAGCGCCAGGGCGATGTTGGCAAAAACACCGAATACCTTGTAGCGCACCAGCATAAACAGCACGACTAGTAGCAGGCCGATCTGCACCGATAGCAAGCCGCGCTCGATGTTTTCAGCGCCTAGGCTTGGTCCAATGGTGCGTTCTTGTACGAAGTAAATCGGCGCTGCTAGCGAACCGGAACGCAGTAGCAGGGCAAGCTCGGCGGCTTCAGTGGGGGAATCAAGGCCGGTGATGCGGAAACTGTTACCCAACGCACTTTGAATCGTCGCCAAGCTGATCAGGCCGCGCTCGGTATACGGTTCGCGAACAATGGTCTCTTCGCCCGTTTCCGGATCGACTTCGATGCGGTCTTCGCTCTTATGCTCGATAAACAGCACCGCCATATTGCGCCCAATGTTGGTGCGCGTGGCGCGGTTCATCAGCGTACCGCCGGTGCCGTCCAGGTTGATGTTGACCTGAGGGCGACCGTTTTCGTCGAAGCTGTTGCTGGCGCTGGAAACGCTGTCACCAGTAATGATCACATCGCGCATCAGCTCCGCTGAGCGGGCCGGGTCGTTACGAAACTCGAAGCGTTCGGTTTCGGCATCCGGTGTATCGTGGCGCGCCTCGAGACGAAATTCGAGGTTGGCCGTCGCACCGACGATCCGCTTGGCGGCCACGGTGTCCTGCACGCCGGGTAGCTCGACCACGATTTGGCTCGGGCCTTGGCGCTGTACCATGGGCTCGGCGACGCCCAGCTCGTTCACGCGGTTACGCAGCGTGGTCAAGTTCTGGTTGATGGCGTAATCCTGAATTTCGTTGACCGTGACATCGCTCAGCGTCATGACCAGGCTCGAAGCGCGGCCATCCCCTTCGCTGGTGTACTCGAAGTTGGGGAAGTCGCGGCTGATCAAACGACGGGCGGCGTCGCGGTCTTCGGCGCTGGCGAAGTCGATCGATAGCGAGCGTTCGTCGATGGTGGTGTTTCGGTAGCGAATACGCTCGCTGCGCAGCAGTTCGCGGATGGCGCTGGCGTTCACCTCAAGGCGCTGGGTCAGCGCGGCGTCCATATCCACTTCCAGTAGGAAGTGAACGCCACCGCGTAAATCAAGGCCCAGCGTCATCGGGGAAGCAGAAAAAGCTTGCAGCCAGCCAGGTGTCGCATCGGCAAGGTTGAGCGCCACGGTCGCGTTGGGGCCAAGCACTTCGGCGGCAATATCCCGCGCGTCGAGCTGGTCATCGTCGCTTTGCAGACGAATCAGCCATTGACCATTGTTCTCTTCAACGGCTTTGACGGCGATATCGCGCTCGCTGAGCGCTTCTTCAACGCGGGTAATTTGCCGTTCATCCAGGGCGTTGCCTTGGGCATCGCTAACCTGAATGGCGGGATCTGCGGGGAATAGATTGGGAAGCGAGTAGATAAGGCCAGCCACCAGGACGACCAGTATCAGCAGATACTTCCACAGGGGGTAACGGTTGAGCATGCAAGCCCTGCCTTCAATTACAAACGGAATCGCTGTGCACAGACAGGCTGGGCACAGCAACGTTCACCATCGACGCTACCATGTCACCCCTGCCGGGGTGGCTGGCACTGGGTCGGCAGGGGGGGGAGTGCAAGCGTTAGATGGACTTAATGGTGCCTTTAGGCAGTACGGCAGCCACGGCGTTCTTCTGCACGTTGACTTCGGTACCTTCAGAGACTTCCAGGGTCAGGAACTCGTCGCTGACTTTGGTCACGCGGCCAACCAAACCGCCGCCAATCACGACTTCATCGCCCTTGGCTAGACCCGATACCAACTGCTTGTGCTGCTTGGCACGTTTGGCTTGCGGACGCCACAGCAGGAAGTAAAAGATCAGCACGAAGCCGACCAGCATGACGATTTGCGCGATGCCACCGCCAGCGGCGGCTTCTTGGGCATGGGCTGGTGAGATGAAGAAATCCAGCATTGCAGGGAACTCCTGGGTTAGAACACTCAATGGGTGAGTGGGTCATGCCACCCGCAACGGCGGGCGGCCATAAAAGGATTAGGACTCAGCGCCCGCAAGGGGTGGCACCGGGAGGCCGCGCCTTGCGTAGAAGCTTTCCACAAAGGTCGTCAATGTACCCGCTTCGATTGCCGCGCGCAAATCAGCCATCACCCGCTGGTAGTAGCGCAAGTTATGGATGGTATTGAGCATGGAACCGAGCATTTCATTGCAGCGATCCAGGTGGTGCAGATAGCCACGGGAGAAGTTCTGACAGGTGTGGCAATCGCACTCTTCATCCAGCGGACGGGTATCGAAACGGTGCTTGGCGTTGCGGATCTTGACGGTGCCTTCGGAGGTGAACAGGTGGCCGTTACGCGCGTTACGCGTGGGCATCACACAGTCGAACATGTCCACCCCGCGACGTACGCCTTCGACGAGGTCTTCTGGCTTGCCCACGCCCATCAAGTAACGGGGCGTGTCGTCGGGCATCCAAGTGGGTAGGTAGTCGAGGACCTTGATCATCTCCTCTTTGGGCTCGCCCACCGAGAGGCCGCCAATGGCCAAGCCATCGAAGCCGATCTCCAAAAGCCCCTTGAGCGAGCGCTCACGCAGCTCTGGGTGCATGCCGCCCTGGATGATGCCGAACAGGGCAGAGGGCGAGTCGCCGTGGGCATCGCGGGAGCGCTTGGCCCAGCGCAGCGACAGCTCCATGGATTTTTCGGCCTCCTCAAAGGTGGCCGGGTAGGGGGTGCACTCGTCAAAGATCATCACCACGTCAGAGCCCAGCGAGCGCTGAACCGCCATGGACTCTTCCGGCCCCATGAACACTTTGCTGCCATCCACCGGCGAGCGAAAATGCACGCCCTGCTCGGTAATCTTGCGCATTTCGCCCAGTGAGAACACTTGGAAGCCGCCGGAGTCGGTGAGGATTGGTTTATCCCACTGGGCAAAGTCGTGGAGGTCGCCGTGGGCTTCGATCACATCGGTGCCGGGGCGCAGCCAGAGGTGAAAGGTGTTGCCCAGGATGATCTCGGCGCCAATCTCTTTGACCGACTCGGGCGTCATGCCCTTGACCGTGCCGTAGGTGCCGACCGGCATGAACGCAGGGGTTTCCACCGTGCCACGGGGGAAGTGCAAACGGCCACGACGCGCGCGGCCATCCTCGGCTAGGCGCTCAAAGCGCATAAAGCATTCGTTTCGCATCACAATAACTCGTTGTTCAATCGGTAAGCGCGTCGGTTAGCGGGTCAGCAGCATCGCATCGCCGTAGCTGAAGAAGGCGTAGCGCTCTTCAACTGCCGTGCGGTAGGCCTGCATGATGTGCTCATAGCCCGCGAACGCCGATACCAGCATCAATAGGGTGGATTCGGGTAGATGGAAATTGGTAATCAGAGCATCCACGCAGCGCCACTCGTAGCCGGGGTAAATGAAGATGTCGGTATCGCCACTGAACGGCGCTATCTGGCCATCGCTACTTTTCATGCAAGCGCTCTCCAGGCAGCGAACGCTCGTCGTTCCCACGGCGATCACGCGTTTACCGGCGGCTTGCGTCTCGCGAATCTGTTGGCAGGTCGAGTCGGTCACCTCGATCCACTCGCTGTGCATGTGGTGTTCGAGGATGTTGTCCACCCGCACCGGCTGGAAGGTGCCCGCACCAACGTGCAGCGTCACGAAAGCACTGTTGATGCCTTTTTCGGCTAGGGCGTCCAGCAGCGGCTGGTCGAAGTGAAGGCCAGCGGTAGGTGCCGCAACGGCACCATCGCGGCGGGCGTAGACGGTTTGGTAGCGCTCGCGGTCGCTCAGCTCGTCTTCCCGGGTGATATAGGGCGGCAGCGGCATATGGCCGTGCTTTTCCAGCAGCGCGATCATTGGCGTGTCGCCTAAAAAGCGCAGCTCGAATAGGGCGTCGCGGCGGCCTTCGACCACGGCGTGGATGTCGCCTTCGAAAATCAGCTCAGTGCCCGGCTTGGGCGACTTGCTTGAGCGGATATGCGCCAGCCCCCGGTGGCTATCCAGCGGGCGCTCCAGCAGCATTTCTACCTTGCCGCCGCTGGCCTTATGGCCATGCAGGCGGGCGGGAATCACGCGGGTATCGTTAAACACCAGCAGGTCGCCCGGCTCAAGTAGGTCCAGCAGGTCAGGAAAGCGGCGATGAGCCAGCGCGCCGCTTTGACCATCCACACACAGTAAGCGGCAATCACTGCGCTGCTCGGACGGATAGCGGGCAATTAGCTCATCGGGTAGCTCGAAATGGAAGTCCGCACGCTGCATGTGAATAAGCTCTTTTCAGTGGTCAAACAAGCCGCCTAGGATAGCGCTTTAGGTCGATAAAGTCAGCGATATGATTGACTTGACGGGCGATCTGCGTATAATTCGCCTCCATTGCCGGTGTGGCGGAATTGGTAGACGCAGCGGATTCAAAATCCGCCGCCTTTACGGGTGTGCCAGTTCGAGTCTGGCCACCGGCACCAAATTCAAGGGCCTAGTGTTTATCGCTAGGCCCTTTTTTTATGCCTGTTATTTAGACGCCTACCGGCATTGGCTAACACCGGCATAACGGTGGCTGATCGCTTTTTAATCGCCCCGGCATTGCACCGGGGCAAACGGCGCTAGCCGTGCTGCTGAATCGCTTTCTCCAGCGTGGCCAATCTGCCGGGCGCTAACGCGTCCTCGACCGCTGTAATCCGGATCACGTTGGCCAGTTCAGGGTGGGCGAGGCGAGCTACCAACACGCCCTCGGCCAACAGCTCCTGGTGAACCGCCGCTGCCAACTCCGCGCTGGAGAGCCGAATGCCGATGAAGTTCGTCGCGCTGGGGAGCACGTCGGCACCCAGGCCGATAAAGTGCAGCGTCAGCTGTTCGCGGCGGGCTTTCACCGCTGCAATGTGCTGCTGTACTTCCTCCGGGTGATCGAGCACGACTTCAGCCGCGGCCTGGGTGAACGACGACACCGCGTAGTGAATACGCACCTTCATCATCATCGCCAGCACGTCAGGCTCGGCAATCGCGTAGCCAATACGCATCCCGGCAAGGCCGTGGGCTTTGGAGAGCGTGCGTAGGCGAATCACCCCCGGCAGCGCCTGGCCAAGGAACTCGCTGCCCGCGTCATCACGAAAATCCCCGTAGGCCTCGTCCAGCAGCAGCCAGCACGCCTCCGGCAGCGCTTCTCGCAGTTTGAGAATCGCGCTATCGCTGTGCAGGTGGCCGCTGGGGTTATCTGGGTTCGCCAGGTACACCAACCGCGCCTCTTCCTGATGGGCGGCGGCTGCTAGCGCTTCTAAATCCGGGGCGAGTACGCCGGGGGCTTCATGGTAGCTTGGCTCGATCAAGTGGCAGCCCTGGCCCTGGGCGAAGTAACCGAAGGTAGGGTAGGTGCCTGCGGTGCTCACCACCGCATCGCCCGCCGTGCAGGTAGTACGCAGCGCTAGGGCGATCAGACTATCGGCACCGGCATCCACCAGCAGGTGATCCAGGGGAATGTTCTGCTGTGCGCTCAAGCGTTGACGTACCCCCAGCGCCTCGGCATCGCCATAGCAATAAACGTGCTGCGCCACCGCATCGCCAAAGTGCTCCCGCAGGGCGCGGTGCGGCATGTCTAATCCCTCGTTAGAGCCCAGCCGATGGGGAAGCTCCCGGCCAAGTTTCCGCTCCAGCACTTTGATACCCGGAAAAGGGTTTACGGGGCCTTCGCCTGTGAGATGCTCGGGGTAGCGGGGCATAACGTCTCCAAATCAGATAGCGTAAACTGTCGCCTAGCACAGTAATGAAAGCATTAACGGCAATACCAACACCAGTCCAAGGATACGGCATGGCTCACTTATTGCGCATCGTGATGATTCACGGCCACCTGAACGGCGTGGTCGAACTCAGTGTGGACGGCCACACCAATATTTGCGGCACCAACGCGTCGGGTAAAACCACGCTCCAGCGGCTGGTGCCGGTGTTTTACGGCGAGCTGCCCAACAAGGTGGTGCCGAAAACCCGCATGAAATTCGATGCGTTCTATCTGCCCCATCGCAACAGCTACCTGGTATACGAATACCGCCGCGAAGCGGGCAACGTGTGCCAGGCGGTGCTGACCCGCAAGCAGGAAGGCGGTGTGGAGTATCGCTTCATCGGCGCGCCTTACCGCCCGGAAGACTACCTGGTAGAGACCGAGCAGGGCCCGCTGGCGCTGGACTACACCCAGTGGGCCAGCGGGCTGCGCCGCAGCGGCACGCCGGTGTCGCCCAAGCTGGGGGCCACCTCCGAGTTCCGCTCGGTGATCCAGAACGACTTTACCCAGCTCCACGGCAACAGCCGCGATGGCCTGAAGCTGCGCCAGATCGCCGCCCAGTTCAGCCTGGTCAACCCCGAGCGGCGCATTCGCCATATCGAAAAGCTGGTCTCGGCGGTGCACGCCAAAGAGGGCAAGATGGACACCCTCAAGACCATGCTGGCGGCGATTTTCGAAGAGGACGGCGTCGAGCTGCCGGTTACTCGCATTCGCAGTGCTAAGGCCCGCGAGTGGATTCACCAGATGCGCCAATCCATGCGCCTGGAGCCGCTGCAGGCCGCGTTGGCCAAACTCTCCGGCATCGACCGTGAGCTGGCCGAGCTCGACACTACCCTGTGGCAACTCAAACCCCAGCTGGCCGCCGACCGCGAACAGGCCCAGCGGCAGGTCGCCGACCTGGAAGGTGAACTCAGCCGCCACCAGCGGGAGTTTCAGGCCGAAGAGCAGGCCTACGGCGAACGGCGGGATGCGCTCAACGACCAGCACAGCGAAGTGGCAAGCCAGCTGCAGCACGCCCAGCACCGCCTCAACGACCTGCAAACCCGCTTCGAGCAGTACGCCGATGCCGACATGCCCGGCCTGGAGCGGGACATCAACGCGCTGCCCCAGTGGCGCGAACAGCGCGACCAGCTGCAGCAACACCTGCAAGTGATGCAGGACGCAGTGAAGGAAAGCCAGGCGCGCCTGGATGGCCGACTGCGCGAACTCTCGGAAAACCTCGCCCGCCAGACTCAAGAGCACCAGGAACTGATCGACGCGCTGGTGGAGGAGAAAGCCGAGCGCCGCGAGCAGCAGTGGCAAACCGAACAGCAGCACAACGAGCGTTACCAGCAGGCTCGCCAGCGCTTGGAGAGCGAGTATCAGGCCCAGCTGGAGCTAGGCGTCGAGCAGCTGGCCGAGCTAAAGGCGCAGCTCGCCATGCCCAGCCAAACCCGCGAAGAAGCCCAGGAGGCTGAGCTGGCCCAGGCGCGGCTGGACGACGCCCAGCAGGCCCGCAGCGCGGCCGGGGCCACCCTGGAAGCGCTGCGCCGCGAGCTGGAAGCCCACAAGCGCGAGCGCGACACCGCCGAACAGCATCTCGTGCAGTGCCGTCAGCAGCGGGAGCGTGCCGAGCAGCACTGCTACACCCTTTACCAGCAGCAGACCCCCGAGCAGGGCAGCCTGCGCCACTTCCTGCGCTACCACCGCCCCGGCTGGGAACAGCAGCTCGGCAAGGTGATCGCCCCGGAACTGCTGGAGCGCCGCGACCTCGCCCCCCAACTGGCCGACCACGCCAGCGACGACCTGTTCGGCCTGGCGTTGGACCTTTCCGCCATCGCGCTGCCCGACTACGCCCAGGACGAAGCCAGCCTGCTGGCCGCCATCGAGGAAGCCGAGAGCGCCAAGGCCCGTGCTCACACCGCCTGCACCGCCGCTGAAAAGGCCCTCAAGCAGCACAACGAGCGGGTACAGCAGGCCGATGACGCCCAGGACACCGCCCGCCTGGCCCACCAGCGCGCCGAGCAGGAGGTGGAATATGCCCTGGAAGCGCGCCGCCAACAGCAGGCCCGCCACGCGGAAAGCCAGAAAGCCCGCCGTGCCCACATCGAAGCCGCCCTGGCCCGCCAGGAGCAGGCCCAAACCGAGCTGCGCGACGAGAAGCGCGACGCCCTGGCCGAGCTGGCCGAAACCCACCAGGGCCAACTGCTGGAGCTCAAGGCCGACGCCCAGAGCCAGCTCGATAGCCTCGATGCCCAGCTACGCACCTACAAACAGCAGCTCAGCGATGCCAATGCCGAACACCAGCGCCAGCGCGCCGAGCTGGAAGAGGCCTTCAGCCAGGAGCTGGCCGAGCAGGGCGTCGACCCCGCCCAGCTCAAGGCCACGCGAACCCGCCTGGAAGCCCAGAACGAGCGCATTCGCAAAACCGCTGCCCGCCAGGAGGAGCTGGCCGAGTACCAGCGCTTCATGCGCATCGAGTGGGGCCAGCACAAACCCCAACTGGTGGCGGAAGAGGCCGAGCTGGCCCAGCGCGACCAGCAGCTCAAGCGCGACAAAGCGCATCTGAAAAACGCCTTCCACGCCGCCAGAGAGGCCCACCAGCAGGCGGTGAGCGACCTGAAGGCCCAGCGCGACAGCGCCCGTGGCACCCTGGAAGCCCTGACACCGCTGCTCAACCAGCTGGAAAGCCTGGAGCTGGTGGCTGAAGGCGCGCCGCTGGAAGCCAGCCTGGGCGATGTGGACGAACGCATCGAACGCACCCGCCAGGCCCTGGCCAGCCGCCACCAGCAGCTGGAGCAACTGCGCCGAGGCTGCCTGGACGTCGAAAGCCAACTGATCAAGGACGCCAGCAGCGGCTTTGCCGATGCCCTGCAAAGCGAGCGCGACAAGCTGCCCAGCGACAGCCCCCGGCTACTGCTGCCGCTGCTGCGCGGCATGCTCAAACTGCTGGAAGACCAACAGCAGCAGCTGATTCAGGAAGGCCGCAACCTCAGCGACGACCTGGACAAGTTCTTCATCGTCTTCCGCGACCTGAACCGGCGCATCAGCGCCCAGAGCCGTCGGCTTTCGGAAGAGGTCGCCGACGACCTGCGCCTGGAAGGCATCACCAAGGCGGAAGTGCGCATTCAATCCACCATCGACGAGCTGGGCTTCTGGGAGCCGCTCAAGCTGTTCGCCCAGCGCTACAAGGCGTGGCGGGAGTCCGGCCAGACGCTGCCCAGCGACGACTACCTCAACGCCCTGGCCGACGTGGTCGATTTGCTGCGCAGCGACCAGCAGTACAGCTTCGAAAGCCTGCTGCGCCTGGAGCTGCACCTGAACGAAGGCGGCACGGACCTGGTGATCAAGAACGACCGTCAGCTGCTGGAGTCCTCCAGCCACGGCATGGCGTATCTGATTCTGTGCAAGTTCCTGCTGGCGTTTACCCGCCTGCTGCGGGGCGATGCGCACATCGCCATCCACTGGCCCATCGATGAGATCGGCACCCTGGCCTACCACAACGTCGAAAAACTGTTCGATGCCTGCGACAGCAACCGCATCCATATCGTCGGGGCCTTCCCCAACCCGGAATCCGACGTACTGCTGCTGTTCGCCAACCGCTACCTCATCGAACGGGACGCCCAGCAACAGCGTCAGCTCAAGCGTATCGAGCCGCGTCTCAGCGCGCTGGCGCAGAAAATCAAGCAGCGCCAACAGGAGGTGAGCGCATGATCGAACACGGCCCCCTGCTCGAACGCCTGCTGGCAGGCGACTTCGTCTGCGCCGTCAGCGACGACAACGCCTACCGGCACCTGGCCAACGAAGAGACCCGCGAGGCCATCGACGCCTACCTGCGCCCGCTCAACCGACGGCTGGCCAGCAACGAAGACGCCAGCGTCTACTATCTCGCCTGGCGGCAGCTCAGCGACACGGCGCGGGAGCAGCTCTCCCGCCAGCTCGCCGACACCGTCAACAGCCTGCTGCCCATGCTGGAGTGGCTACAACTGGTGCAGGAAGCGCTGGGCCGCGACGCCCTGGCCGCCCCTGGCGACGTGCTCAAACCCGCCGAGTTCAGCGCCAAGTGCGAAGACAACCAGAGCCTGCGCGAGCGTTTGGAACGGCTAGCCACGGACAACTTCTTTGGCTCCCAGAGCGACCAGCTGGATGCCCAGGTGAAGCAGATCTTCAAACGGCTGAAAGAGCACGGTTACCTGATGCAGCCCCACAGCGAACGCCAAGTGTTCGTGGTGACCGGCAAGATGGACTACCTGGTGGACGTGGTGCGCTTCATCCGCGACGAAGAGAATCTGCCCATCGATGCCGACGAGGACACCGGCACGCAGGAGGCCCTGCTGTGAGTAGAAGTATGGGCAATGGGGTGGGCAGTGGCGTGAGCGAGCTGGAGAGCCGCCTGCTCAAGACCGGCGCGGAACGCCTGGCGCTGCTGGGCAAGCACGCCGAACGGCTGATGCAGGCCTACACCCGCGACGACGTACCGCTGGAAGGCCTGAGCGACGGCGCGTTGCGCAAGCTGCTGGCCGCCCGGGTGCTATGGCGGCCCGACGAGCAGAGCGGCGTCAAACTCTCGCCCAAGGTGCGCGACCTGATCGCCGAAATGCTCGCCGACGAAACCCGCCGCCACGTCAATGCCGACGTGGCCGAAACCCTGGAGCTGATTCGCACTCAGGTAGATAGCTACCGGGAAGCCCGCAGCAAGGGCGAACACTGGCGCCAGGAGCAGCAGCTACTGCGCCTGCGCCAGGAGGTAGACGACCTCAACGGCCGCTTTGCCGACGCCATCGACAGCCTGTGGCAGCGGCTCAACAGCGATTTCGGTTTCGTCAGCCAGCTCAACGACAAGATCCGCGAGAACGACCGCGCCCAGAAGCAGATCGTGCGGCTACTCGATGGCCTCGCGCTGATCGACTTCGACGAGCTGATCGAACTGGTGGGCAGCGACGGCAGCCTGCGCAAGCTGCTCATCAGCCAGCTTCAGAACCGCCTGAGCCACCACTACACCAGCCTGCGGGAAGTGCAGCGGCGGCTGATCGAACTCATGGCCCGCTTCCGCAAGCAGCAGGCCCGCAGCCGTCTGATGACCGGCATGGCCGCCTTCCTGCGCGAACACCCGGGCTTTGTGCCCGGCAACTACGCCCAGCGCAGCGAGGTGCCCGCGCTGTTCAACCGCGCCGCACCGCTCAACCCCGCCGCCGCCCCGGCGCTGGACCGCCCCCTGGACACCCGGGTACTGGCCGAGCTGCTGCACGAGCTGCCCGCTCCACGCCACGCCGCACAAAACGTGGCCGTGGCCAACCCCGTGCAGCTCGCCGAAGAGAGCCTGGCCGCCGCCCGCCAGCAGGCGCTCAAGCAGGACGTCGAACGCTTCTATCTCGCAGTGCTCGACCAGCCGCCCGCCGAGCCCGTCAGCGCCCTGGCCTACCTGCAACAGAGCGGCCTAGAGTGGGCAGATGAAATCTGGCTGTTTCAGGTGATCGCCGAGTACCAAGGGCTGCCGCGCAGCGAACAGCAGGCCTTCCGCCTGCAGCAAGAGGAGAGCAAGGCCAGCGCCTTTAATGACCTGCGGCTGATTCACGATGTGGCCCTGGCGGTGGCGGTATGAACCTGCCCAGCCGCGCACGCAACGGCCTTAACGGCGTCGCCCGCGAACTACTCCGCCAGCCCACGGTGGAGAAGCCCCGCCGCCAGTGGGTAGACGACGTGGTGGCCTGGTGCCGCCAGCAGGATATCGATCTCGGCATGCGGCTTTCCAGCCAGGCCCTGCGCTTCGATGCCGAGCTGCTGGCGCAGATCGATAGCGTTCTGGCCAGCGCCCACCTCGCTCCGCTGGGCCGCTCGCTCAGCGGCCTGAGCAGCGCCGCCCAGGCCAAAGAGGGCGTGGAAGAGGACAAAGCCACCCGCGAAGGCCCCCGCGCCTGGCGCGTACTGCTCAGCCTGCCGCCCCAGCCCACTCCGGGGCTTGCAAGCGAGCCGCGCTGCAGTCGCGACGTGGACGTTCGCCACCTCACGCTAGGAGCCTTCGGCGCGCTGGTGCAGGTGGAAAACCTCGACAGCTTCTACGCTTTCAACCCGAACATCAGCGCCCTCAGCGGCTACGCCCAGCCGCTCATCGCCTACCGAGGTGACAGCCACTACGGCGGCGGCTTCGCCCACCTGGCCGAGGTGTGGCGCAAAACCCGCCGACCCCACCTCTACGCAGGCGACTTCGACGCCAAGGGCGTTACCCTCGCGCTGGACAGCGGCGCCACACACCTGCTGCTCCCCGACATGGCGTGGCTCACCCAACACGCTACGCCGCTACACCAGCCTGCGGGGCAGCTGCTTTATCAGCGACGATTGCGACAGCTTCATGTCGGCCTATCGCCTCAACACCCACTGAGGCCCTACCTCACGCTGCTGGAAAAACAGCGCGGCCTCAAACAGCAGTGGTTTGAGGGGGAATTGGTGGCGGTGGGGTTTGGTTAGCGGCTTGCTTCTTGTCTGGGCTTGGCTGGGAGAATCAGCCGTGCAGTGCTTTTCTAGCGGTACGCTGGGGGAAAGCAAAACGCGCCAGCATGCAACTTTGGACTGTGCTGCCTATTTTCCCTTTGCTTTCAGGCGAATCACTGGGATAGAGTCAATGGAGCAGGCTATATAACCTCAATGAATGAGCGCGCGCGTTTATTGGGGTTATACAGCGTTCCGTATAAGCACTGTTATAGGTAAAAAATAGGAGTGCCACTTGGCTGTACCAGACTTTCAATCATTGATGTTGCCATTGCTGAAGTTTTCCGTTGATGGCGAAGAGCATACGATGCAAGAAGCTCGTGACGGACTTGCGAAGGTAATGGGACTTTCCGAAGAGGATCTACGGGAAAGGCTGCCAAGTGGTCGGCAAACCACATTTGCAAATCGCGTGGCATGGGCAAAGGTCTATCTCACACAGGCAGGAGTCTTGGAGTCACCAAAGCGGGGGCGCTTTCATATTTCCGAGCGAGGCCGAAAAATTCTCGCTGAAGCACCTAACAGAATTGACATCAAGTATCTGGATCGGTTCGAAGAGTTCCAGGAATTTCGGCAGGCGAGCAGCAAAAACAGGACCGAAAAGGTAACCCATACTACTGAGAGCGAGCCGTCCTCTACCACCCCTGAAGAAACATTAGAGCAAGCCTATCAGCAATTGAAGGATGAAGTGGCAAATGAGTTACTTCATCTGGTAAAAGGCAATACGCCGGAATTTTTCGAGAAACTGGTCGTCCATCTTATTGTCGCAATGGGTTATGGTGGTTCCGTTAAAGATGCTGGTAAAGCCACAAGAAAAACGGCAGATGAAGGTATTGATGGCGTCATCAAAGAAGATCGCCTGGGCTTGGATGCAATCTATTTGCAGGCCAAACGATGGGAGGTAGTTGTTGGCAGGCCAGAGATCCAAAAGTTCGTCGGTGCTCTTCACGGGCAGCGTGCTAAAAAGGGAGTTTTCATTACCACCAGCCGGTTTTCAAAAGAGGCTTTGGACTATGTTGGGCAGATTGACCCCAAAGTTGTTCTAATCGACGGCACAGATCTAGTTCAGCTAATGATCGATCATGGTGTGGGCGTGAGTTCTGCGGCGGTATACGAGGTCAAAAAAGTAGATACGGACTTCTTCATAGAAGATTGACCGTAAAAACTATAACAATCGGCTGCACAGCGACCGATTTTCCGCCGCTTCGCGGCTCCAAACCGGCGCGTGAGCCGGGCGTTATGCCGCTGAATCATGGGGGCTATAGCGCGAAAAGTCTTACCGTCGCGCAGTATTGATGTGCAAGTAGCATGCGCATATTGTAGGTGCATCATTCCCCGCGAGGACTGAGCCATGCCTGCTCCTGAAGTGACGAAACCTCTCCGAAAGCCAACGAACCTATCGCTAGATAGTGCGCTTCTGAAAGAGGCAAAAGCTCTGGGTATCAATGTCTCACGGTCCGCAGAGGCGGGGATCGCGGAGGCTGTGAAACGGCATAAACAGGAGAAGTGGCTAAAAGAGAATGCCAAATCTCTGGCAAGTTCGAACGCATACGTTGAAGCTAACGGTTTGCCTCTCGCGCGGCACCGTCAATTCTGATGGCCCGCTTCGATATCTTCGACAATGAGGGTGGGGGCGGCTATCTGCTGGACGTTCAATCAGACCTTCTCGGCGGCTTGAACACCCGGGTTGTCGTGCCTCTGTTGCCCCAATCTTCTGCGCCGTCCCCAGCCCAGCGGCTGAATCCTGTCTTTAGTATTGGGTTCTTCGTCACTTCACGTGGATTTGGCCTGATCGAATAGGCGGCCCACCGGGCTCCCAATCAGGTAGATCATGGCGATAAAGTTGGCCTCGTTCCGGTAGCCACGTGCTCGTGACCGAGCCGCTTGGAACAGACCATTCATTCCTTCCAGTCTTGCGTTCGTCAGTCCCGAGAGCCAGCGTCTGACCACCGTGTCGGCGTGCCGCTCAAGCGTCGCCAGGGCTTTCCCCATCGGCTTCAGCAGTGACTTTTCAGACACCGCCGCCTGCATGACCTTGAGGTAGTTCGTGATGCGCCACCGAGCCGCTCTGGGCGTTGGA
>NZ_JAKGAY010000018.1:0-72962 GCF_021532545.1 Halomonas sp. Cn5-12 | reverse complement strand
TTAGGCCTGCCGCCAGCGTTCAATCTGAGCCATGATCAAACTCTTCAGTTTAAGATCAATGCGATCCTTACTCGCTGCCCGAAGGCAACAAAAGCGGATCAAACTTGGCTCAAGGTTCAAACGAATTTGAAAGATGTGAACATCTCTCTTGTGCGCTTGCCTTGATAATTGGTGATTTATCACCCTCATCGGCAAGCGCCCACATGAATTACCTGATCAAATTGTTAAAGAACGGTTTCGCTGTGCTGGCTCGATGACCTGAACCGTGTTGCCTCAGCGAGGAAGGCGTATTCTACGCACTTCCTGGTGTTTGTCAACTGCTGTTTTCAGCGAGTAAAGCGAGCGATCTAAATGGCAACAAGATGGCTCTAACTTCCTGACAAACCAGAGGTTTTCCAACCTCTTTCACCGCTGGTAACGCTGGGCGTCCCCGGCAGCGGATGCGTACTTTACGGATTCGCGGCCGGGTTGGCAAGAGCTAATGTGAAAAAGTTTTCAGAAAGTTCACACCAGGGTCACGCGAGCGTAACGCTTCTTGCCCGCTTGAATCACATACACTTTACCAGTGGCGAGCATGGTGTCTTGAGCAACGACCTCACCATCCACTTTGACACTGCCATTTTTCAGCATGTCTTTGGCTTGTGCGCTGTTCTTGGTTAAGCCTGAGCGATTCAGAACAGTCGCAACCGGGGCCTGCTCGCTGCCTTCAAAATCGACGTCTACTTCTGGCAGGTCTTCCGGCAACTCACCATCGGCCAACTGGTTACCCGCCGACTTGTGCGCATTCGCGGCGGCTTCATCACCGTGGTAGCGGGCGATGAGTTCGCGGGCAAGCTCCATTTTCACATCGCGAGGATTCGCACCCTGCTCGACACTCTGCTTCAACGCCTCAATCTCTTCGTTCGATTTCAGCGAGAGCAGTTCGAAGTAACGCCACATTAAGCTGTCGGGCATGGAGACCAGCTTATTGAACATGGAGCCCGGTGCTTCATCCACGCCCACGTAGTTGCCAAGCGACTTGGACATTTTCTGCACGCCGTCCAAACCTTCTAGCAGGGGCATCGTGATGACCACCTGGGGCTCCTGGCCGAAGTGCTTTTGAATCTCGCGCCCCATGAGCAGGTTAAACTTCTGATCGGTGCCGCCCAGTTCGATATCGGCTTCTAGTGCGACGGAGTCATAGCCCTGCACTAGCGGGTAAAGAAACTCGTGAATCGCAATCGGCTGATTCGCTTTGTAGCGCTTCTCGAAGTCATCACGCTCCAGCATGCGAGCCACGGTGCTTTGTGCTGCCAGCTCAATCATTTTGGCAGCCGTTAACGCGCCAAACCATTCAGCGTTGAAGCGCACCTCGGTCTTTTCCGGATCGAGGATTTTGAACACCTGCTCTTTATAGGTTTCTGCATTCGCCTTGACGTCGGCTTCGGTCAGCGGCTTACGGGTGACGTTTTTACCGGTCGGGTCACCAATGCGGCCAGTGAAATCACCAATCAAAAAGATAACGGTGTGACCAAGATCTTGGAACTGGCGCATTTTGGTCAGCAGTACGCTGTGGCCCAGGTGCAAATCAGGTGCTGTAGGGTCGAACCCTGCTTTAATACGCAGCTTGCGACCGGACGCGAGCTTTTTACGCAGCTCGTCTTCTACCAGGATTTCATGCGTCCCCCGCGACAGCAGCGCTAACGCCTGATCCACCTCACTCATTGCCGATCTCCATGTACTATGTGCCGTTAAAGGCGTTTAAATAATCAATAGTGGGCGATGTTATCACGCTCCACCGCCTTGGTTGAGCCTTCACCCCGTTTTGGATGACTCGCATGATGAAAACCGCTTCCTCCACACCGACGGCCTACTATATCGGGCTCATGTCAGGCACCAGCTTGGACGGTATTGATGCCGCCCTGGTCTCTATCACTCCTGGCACGCCGCCTAAGCTATTAGCCACGGCTGCCGTTGCCATGCCCGATACGCTGCACGCGCAGCTACTGCACCTTTGCCACGCGCCAGCAGCGCACTTTGCCGAACTGGCCGCCGCCGAGGATGCCTTTTGCCGCCTCCAGGCCCAGGCCGTTACAGCACTATTAACGGAACAGGGGCTCGTCCCGGCTCAGATTACAGCGATTGGCAGCCACGGCCAGACGATTGAGCACGCGCCGCAAGGTCACCAGGGTGGTCCGGCGTATACGCTACAGCTAGACAACCCGAGCCTGCTGGCAGAATTGACGGGATGCACGGTGGTGGCCGACTTTCGCCGCCGGGACTTGGCCGCTGGCGGCCAAGCAGCGCCTCTAGCGCCCGCGTTCCACCAAGCGCTGTTTGGGCAGCGCCAAGGCGAACAGCTCGTGCTGAATCTGGGCGGCTTTGCCAATCTTACATGGCTTCCTCAAGAACAGGAGCGCGCCGTGGTGGGCTTCGATACCGGCCCGGCGAACGCGCTGCTTGATGCCTGGTTTGCCAAGCATCACACCGGGCGATTTGATGAGAACGGCACTTGGGCGGCCAGCGGGCAAATCGACCAAGCGCTGCTCGCCCGCCTGCTGCAAGAACCCTTTTTTCATCAGCCGCCGCCGCGCAGCACCGGGCGCGAGCTGTTTCACTTAGCGTGGTTGAGCGACCACCTCACTGGCGACGAAGCCCCCCGGGATGTTCAGGCAACGCTGGCCGAACTGACGGCGGTGAGTGTCGCGCAAGGGGTGACCCAACTGCCGCTAAGCCAGCCCAGCGCCACGCTACTGGTGGGCGGTGGCGGTGCTCACAATGCCTATTTGATGGAAAGGTTAGCCGCGCACCTGCCTAAGGTCACGCTGCTCTCCCCCGCCACGCTGGGCTGGCCAGAGGATTGGATTGAAGCAGGAGCCTTTGCCTGGCTCGCCCACCAACGCCTGCACGGGCTACCCGGCAACTTGCCTTCCGTCACCGGCGCCAGCGGCCCGCGGGTATTGGGCGGCATTTACGCCCCCTAGCGGCGACCGTCAATAATCGTCACCGTCGCGCAGAGCAAGATGAGACGGCACCTGCGCATCTAACGGCTTACCGCTGGCGACGGCGTCGCCCTGCTTGATCATCAGCCGCAGGTCGTTGGCGGAATCCGCATGGGCCAGCGCCACTTGCTGGCTGACTTGGCCCGCTTGATAAAGCGCATAAAGCGCCTGATCAAAGGTTTGCATCCCCGCGTCGCGGGAGCCTGCCATGGCCTGCTTCAATTCATCAATACGCCCTTTACGAATCAGATCCACCACCCGCGGCGATGAGAGCAGAATCTCGATCGCCGCGCAGCGGCCGCCCTGCTGAGTAGGTAGCAGCTGCTGCGCGACCACGGCACGCAGATTCAGCGACAGATCCATCAGAACCTGCTCGTGCCGCTCATGGGGAAAGAAGTGAAGGATACGCTCTAAGGCTTGGTTGGCGTTGTTGGCGTGCAATGTCGCCAAACAGAGATGCCCGGTTTCCGCGAAAGTGAGGGCGTGCTCCATGGTCTCGCGGGTACGCACTTCACCAATCAAGATCACATCCGGCGCTTGGCGTAGCGTATTTTTCAGCGCCACCTCGAAGGACTCCGTATCCACCCCCACTTCGCGCTGATTAACGATGCCTCGCTGATGCGGATGCAGGTACTCGATGGGGTCTTCAATGGTGATGATATGCCCACCGACTGAGGCGTTGCGCTCCTGAATCATCGCCGCCAGCGTAGTGGATTTCCCCGTTCCCGTGCCGCCTACCACTAGCACCAGCCCGCGTTTGGCATTGGCCAACGTCGCCAACTGGCTAGGCACGCCCAGCGCGCTAAGGGTCGGAATGGTCTGCGCAATGCGGCGCACCACCATGGCGGGCTCGTTGCGCTGTTGAAAGGCGCTTACCCGAAACCGCCCCGCACTCTCCAGGCTTAGGGCAAAGTTCGCCTCGTGCTCCTCTTGAAATCGCTCCCGCTGCTTCTCGGGAACCGCATTCAGCACCAGGCTGCGCACTTGGCTAGAGGAGAGCGGCTGACGCCCCAGCGGCACCAGCCCTTGGGGCGTTTTAAGGCTGGGCGGTGCGCCCACCGAAATCAGCAGGTCTGATGCCTGCTGGTCGACCATAATACCCAGCAGTTGGTGCAGCCACTGGGTCACGGTCATACCGCTGACTGGCTCACTCATCGCGTCTATTATCCTTGTGCCGCCTTACTCATCTTTTAACGTCAGCGTGCCTTTAGCCCTTGCTTGGGCTTCGTCCATACTCACCACGCCCTCTTTAACCAGCTTAGCGAGCGAGGCATTCAGGGTCTGCATTCCCAGTGCGCCGCCGGTCTGGATAGCGGAGTAGATCTGCGCCACTTTATCTTCGCGAATGAGGTTACGCACCGCAGACGTGGCAATCAGGATCTCGTGGGCCGCCACGCGTCCGCCACCCTGACGCTTCAACAGCGTTTGCGAGATGACCGCCTGGAGCGATTCAGACAGCATCGAGCGCACCATAGATTTCTCTTCGCCGGGGAATACATCAATAATCCGGTCGATGGTTTTCGCCGCCGAAGTCGTGTGCAGCGTACCAAATACTAGATGCCCCGTTTCAGCAGCGGTGAGCGCTAAACGGATCGTTTCGAGATCCCGCAACTCACCGACCAAAATCACGTCCGGGTCTTCGCGCAGCGCGCTTCGCAGCGCCCCAGAGAAGCTATGGGTATCGCGGTGAACCTCCCGCTGATTAATCAGGCAACGCTTGCTGGTGTGCACAAACTCCACCGGATCTTCGATGGTTAGAATATGCTCGAAGCGCTGTTCGTTGATGTAGTCGATCATCGCCGCCAAGGTCGTGCTTTTGCCCGACCCCGTGGGCCCGGTCACCAGCACCAATCCCCTGGGTAGCATCGAAAGGCGCTGGAACACCTCGCCCATGCCCAAGGTTTCCATGGAAAGCACCTTATTGGGAATGGTACGGAACACCGCCCCCGCCCCGCGTGCCTGGTTAAAGGCATTGACCCTAAAGCGCGCCACCCCCGGCACTTCAAACGAGAAGTCCGCTTCTAGGTGCTCTTCATAGTCGCGGCGCTGCCGATCGTTCATGATGTCGTAGATCAGCCGCCGAACGTCGCTGTTCTCCATGGCGGGCACATTAAGCCGACGAATATCGCCATCAACACGTATCATGGGAGGCAGACCCGCCGAAAGGTGCAAGTCGGATGCATTCTGCTTTGCCGAGAATGCCAGCAGTTCGGTAATATCCATCTCTCTTTCCCAGCTGCGGTAAGGTGCTTGAGTATGACAGACAACGCGCTCCCCGAGTCACTTGCATCTGCGCGTGAACGCCTGCGCCGGGCGCTTGAGGATGCCGGACGCTCGCCCACCAGCGCCACCCTGCTGGCGGTGAGCAAAACCAAGCCCGCCGAGATGCTGCGCGAGGCGTGGCAGCACGGCCAGCGCGAGTTTGGTGAAAACTACCTGCAAGAGGCGCTGGATAAACAAGCGGCGCTTGAGGATCTTGACGGCATTGTGTGGCACTTCATTGGCCCACTGCAATCGAACAAGACCCGCGCTGTGGCCGAGCAGTTTGCCTGGGTACACAGCGTGGATCGTTTGAAAATTGCCAAACGCCTAAGCGAACAGCGCCCGGCAGCGTTACCGCCGCTAAACGTATGCCTGCAGGTCAATATTAGCCGCGAGGCCACGAAATCCGGCGTGCTGCCCGAGGGTACCTTGGCACTGGCCCAAGAGATTGCCGCCCTGCCAGGCCTCGCCCTGCGCGGGCTGATGGCGATTCCCGCCCCGACGGAGACGCTAGAAGCACAACGCCAGCCGCTGGCAGCGCTGCGCCAGCTATTAGAAGAGCTCCAAGCGGCACTGCCTGAAGCACCGCTGGATACGCTCTCGATGGGTATGAGCGACGATTTAGAAGCGGCTGTCTTAGAAGGCGCCACGCTGGTACGTTTAGGCACCGCCATTTTTGGCGCTCGGGGCTAACTACGGTTCACACAGCACGCGGCTCACACAACTCACGGTTTACTTTACACGCTGCAAGACGCAGCCATTTGCGAAAAAGGATACCCCCATGGCGAGCAAGATCACCTTCATTGGCGCAGGCAATATGGCCGGTGCCATTATCGGCGGCCTGATCGAAAGCGGTGTCTCACCTAGCGACATCACCGCCACGGCCCCCAACGAAAGCGAACTGGCTCCGCTGAAGGCGCGCCTGGGTATTCATACCCACACCGACAACAGTGCAGCGGTTAACGGTGCAGATGTGGTCGTGCTGGCGGTCAAACCGCAGATCATGCGCGGCGTTTGTGAAGCCCTGCGTGAAAGCGTTCAGCAGCAGGCGCCGCTGGTAATTTCCATTGCTGCAGGCCTGGATGCCAACACCATCGACCAGTGGCTGGGCGGCGGCAACGCCCTGGTGCGTTGCATGCCCAACACCCCGTCACTGGTCGGCATCGGTGCCAGCGGCCTGTACGCCAACGCGGCGGTCAGCGCTGCCCAGCGCACCCTCGCCACGCAGCTAATGGAAGCCGTGGGTATTGTCGAGTGGGTCGAGGAAGAGCGTTTACTAGATGCGGTGACCGCGGTTTCCGGCAGCGCCCCGGCTTACTTCTTCTTAATGTTTGAAGCCATGGAAGAGGCCGCCGTGAAGCTCGGCCTGCCTGCTGAAACCGCCCGCCGCTTGGCCATTCAAACCGCCTTGGGGGCCTCCACTATGGCCCAGCGCAGCGACAAAGACCCGGCCACCCTGAAGCAGAACGTGATGTCACCGGGCGGCACCACCGAGCGCGCTATTGCGCATATGGAAGATGCGCACCTGCGCACGATCATTGCCGACGCCATGCAGGCCTGCGCCGCGCGCGCCGATGCCATGTCCAAAGAGCTAAGCGGTAACGATTGAGTCTTACGTAGACAACCGACCGTGAATCACGCCATAAGAACGAGATGAACTGCAGGCACGCTGCTCATCTCAAGAACGACATTTTTAGGAGAAGCCGCAATGGGAAGTCAATTAGGCAGCGCCGGGTTAATGCTGGTGAACTCGCTGATCAATATTTATCTGTTTCTGTTAATGCTGCGCTTTTTGCTGCAGGCATCCCGGGCGGATTACTACAACCCGCTCAGCCAGTCGGTGGTGAAAATCACCCAGCCTGTTGTTGGTCTGTTTCAAGGCTTCCTCGGCCCCGTGGGTGGGCGCTTTGACCTCGCCACGCTGGCGGCCGGTTTCGTGCTCAAAGTGGTCAGTATGATTGCCATTTTCATGGTGATCGGCGTGGGTATGCCGCCCATTGCAGGACTGGTGATTGCTGGGGTGGCCGCGCTGGCCAACGCCATCTTGAAGATCTACTTCTTTGCCATGATCGTGATGATCATTCTGAGCTGGGTCGCGCCGAATGCCAGCCACCCCGGCGCGCTGCTGGTGATGCAGTTGGTCGAGCCGATCATGGCTCCGGTGAGAAAGGTGATTCCGCCGCTAGGCATGATTGATCTTTCGCCGATCGTGGTCTTTATCGCCATTAACCTAGTAGACGGCTTAGTGGTTGGCTCGCTGATCCGCGCGGCGGGCATCTCGGGCGCACTCGTAGGCCTATAAAGGCCCTATCGACTCGACTATCGCCCCGAGCTTACTTTTTGCAGGACTTATTTTTGCAGGACTAGCGCTTTCGATGCCTGATTCAGACACTCTTGCTTATGACGACCGGCCAGCGGACTCCGTTGGCCTTGTGACCCCTCACGTGGTTAAGTTTGATTCGCCGCTGCCGCTTGCCTGCGGCAAGACGCTGCCGGAGTACGAACTAATCTATGAGACCTACGGCACGCTGAACGCCGAGCGCTCAAACGCGGTGCTGATTTGCCACGCACTGTCGGGGCATCATCACGCTGCGGGCTACCACACGGCCGAGGATCGCAAACCTGGCTGGTGGGATGCCCATATCGGCCCCGGCAAATCCATCGACACCAATCGCTTTTTCGTGGTGTCGCTGAACAACCTAGGCGGCTGCCACGGCAGTACTGGCCCGGCGAGCCATAACCCGGACACCGGCCGCCAGTGGGGTCCTGACTTCCCCGTGGTCACGGTGAGCGATTGGGTCACCAGCCAAGCGCGCCTCGCCGATCATCTGGGCATTGAGCGCTGGGCAGCGGCAGTGGGCGGCAGTTTGGGCGGCATGCAGGTGCTGCAGTGGACGATCACCTACCCCGAACGGGTTGCCAATGCCGTCGTCATTGCGGCCACGCCGCGCCTCTCGGCGCAGAACATCGCCTTCAACGAGGTCGCCCGCCAAGCCATCCGCTCAGACCCGGAGTTCTTCGACGGCTGGTACGCCGAGCACGACACCGCACCCAAACGGGGGCTGAAGCTGGCCCGCATGGTCGGGCATATCACCTACCTCTCCGAAGATGCCATGGGCAGCAAGTTTGGCCGCGACCTGCGCAGCGACGACTTGAACTTTGGCTTCGACGTCGAGTTTCAGGTGGAGTCCTACCTGCGCTATCAGGGCGATACCTTCTCGACCGCCTTTGATGCCAATACCTACCTGCTAATGACCAAAGCGCTGGACTACTTCGACCCGGCGGCCAGCTGCGACGGCGATCTTGCCTGCGCCTTGGCACCGGCGCAGTGTCCCTTTTTGATCGTCAGCTTTACCACAGACTGGCGCTTCCCGCCGTCGCGCTCCCGGGAGTTGGTGGATGCACTAACGCGCGCGGGCAAATCGGTGAGCTATGCCAACATTGAATCGCCCCACGGGCACGATGCCTTCTTATTACCGGAACCGCGTTACCAAGCGCTGTTCAGCGCCTTTATGGGCCGCGTCGCACGAGAGCAGCACATCGACGCCGCAGGCGCGGAGGAGACACGCTAATGCGCACGGATCTTGAACTGATTTACGACTGGGTTCCCCAAGGTGCACACATCCTTGACCTCGCCTGCGGCGACGGCGTTTTGCTGGAGCGGCTGGCCCAAGAGAAAGGCGTGACCGGCTACGGGTTGGAGATCGACCCAGACGGTATCACCCAGTGTGTGGCGCGCGGCGTCAACGTCATCGAGCACAACCTGGACGATGGCCTGGGCAGCTTCTGCGATAACAGCTATGACCAAGTCATCATGACCCAGGCGCTGCAGGCGCTGCGCCGCCCGGATAAGATGCTTGATGAAATGCTTCGAGTAGCCGAGGAGGGCATCATCACCTTCCCTAACTTCGCCTACTGGCGTCACCGCATTCACCTGGGGTTACGCGGCTATATGCCGGTATCGAAATCGCTGCCCCACGCGTGGTACGACACCCCCAATATCCACCTCTCGACGTTTAACGACTTCGAGCATCTGTGCAAAGAGAAAGGCTTGGTGATTGTTGACCGCGCCGTGGGCGTTGGCGACCACAAGGGGCACTGGACCTCGAAGTGGTGGCCGAACCTGTTTGGTGAAATCGCCATTTTCCGAGTGCGCCGACGCGCCTAATACCGCACTTACCTCACCCATGAGAGGAGACACGCTATGGCTATCGCGACACTGCGACGCTTTTCACTGCTAACGCTGCTAATGGGGACGCTGCTCAGCGCCACCCAGGCAGCGGCCGAGCAGATGGTGCGAGTGGGCGAGTACGAAATCCACTACAACGCCATTGAAACGCGCTTTCTAACGCCAGAAGTGGCGCAGGCGAACAGTATCCAGCGCAGCATCGGGCACGGCTTAGTGAATGTCAGCGTGCGCGAGCGTCAGCCAGATGGCACCACGCGACCGGTCAACGCTAGCGTTGAAGGCTACGTTAGCGACCTCACCGACACCCGCGAACCGCTCAGCTTTCGCACCGTGCACGATGGCGATGCCACCTACCATCTGGCCACGTTCACGCTGCGCCAAGACGAGCCGATGCGCTTCAATCTCGACGTGCGCTACGACCGCAATGAAAACCCCGAGCCGGTGAGCTTTATCCAGCGCTTTTATATCGAACGCTAACCCCGTACCGGTAGCGCCCGCGCCAAGCGGGCCGCTACCGGTACACTCTGCTGCCACTCCACCATCACGCCATACGCCACTACTTCCACACCCGCGTTCACCGCATCACTCAGCGCCGCCGCATAGGTAGGGTCGATATGCGTCGCCGGTGCCACGTCCGCAATCCCCTCATGCGCCACACAGAACAGCAGCACCGCCCGCTTACCCTGCTCGGCTAACGCCGCCAAGGTGTGCAAATGCTTAGTGCCGCGCACGCTCACGGAGTCGGGAAAGTAGCCATGCCCGTCCGCCTCTTTCAAAGTGACCTGTTTGACCTCCACATAGGCAACCCCCTTCTCAGGGTCATCCAAGCGAAAATCGAGCCGCGCTTCGCCGACCTTTACCTCGCGCTTTAACGTTCGATAGCCCGACAGCGGCGGTATATCTCCGGCCTCAATGGCACTTTCGACCCATCGATTAGCACGGCCTGTGTGCACCGATGCCAGCGCCGTTCCACCATCTGGCTCGGGCAGCTCTATCCACTCCCAGGTCCAGGCCAGCTTGCGTTTGGGGTTATGACTGGGCGAGAGCCATACACGGCAGCCGGGTACGTTCACCGCCTTCATCGAGCCAGTATTCGGACAGTGGGCCACCACTTCCTCACCGCTGTCCAGGCGGACATCGGCCAGAAAGCGCTTATAGCGGCGCAGCAGCATGCCGGGCACCAGCCCTGGATAGGTCATCATAAGCGGCTCACAAAACGCGCGATGCGCACCACCGCCTCCTGCAGCCGTGCCACGTCGTTGGTGAACGCGATGCGCACATGGTGCTCGCCGCCCCGTACGGCAAAGTCGATACCCGGAGTGATGGCGACGTTCTCCTCCACCAACAGGCGCTCACAGAAGGCTTGGCTGTCGCGACTGTAGCGGGAGATATCCAGCCAGAGATAGAACGCCCCCTGGGGCGGTAGATCCGGCGCAAGCCCTAGCTCGACCAAGCCATCCAGCAGCACTTGGCGACGCTGTTTGAGGGTGGCGCGACGGGTTTCCAGAATATCCCGACACTCGGGAGTAAACGCTGCCAGCGCCGCATGCTGGGAAGGCGTCGGAGCAGCCAGAAACACGTTTTGCGCCAGCCGGGTGAGCGGCTCGACAGCCTGTTCTGGCGCCACCAGCCAGCCCAAGCGCCAGCCGGTCATGCCGAAGTACTTGGAGAAGCTGTTCACCACAAAGGCATCCTCCGACAGCGAGGTGGCTGAGAGTGGTGCGTCGTCGTAATTCAGCCCCTGGTAAATCTCATCGACGATGACATCGCCGCCCTTGGCCGCCACCGTGTCGATCACCTTCGTGAGCGCCTCGGCATCCAGCGTATGCCCGGTGGGGTTGGAGGGGCTGGCCAACATCGCTAACCGCGTCTTGGCCTGCCAGTGCCGCTCAATCAGCGGCGCGGTAAGCTGCCAACCGCTGTCACGCCCAACGGGCACGGTATCAATTTCCGCGCCCGCCAGGGCCATAAAGTGGCGGTTACAGGGGTAATTAGGGTCGGCCATTAATACCCGGTCGCCGCATTCGACCAACAGTTGGCTAGCCAGCAGCAGCGCGCCAGAAGCGCCGGGCGTGACCAGAATACGTGCAGGGTCCACCTTGGCATTAAAGTGTTCGGCATAGTGCCCAGCGATGGCTTCACGTAACGACGCCAAACCGGCAGCGGGGGTGTAGCGCGTTTTTCCCTCGGCAAGCGCCTGCTGACCCGCCGCCACAATGGGTGCGGGAGTGGCAAAATCGGGCTCTCCCACTTCCAGATGAATCACGTCATGCCCAGCCGCCTCACGTGCCTGAGCCATTTCTAGTAAGTGCATCACGCGAAAAGGCGCAACGTGATCAACACGCGAATTCCAGGCCATCATGGCTCCTTCAACTAATAAATAGTAGATTAATCATGACCCTGGCCGCACACGATGTGGGACCATGGTCCAAAATGCACTATTATGCTTGCATCACGTGCAATTTTCAGCTAAACAAGCATCCCTTTGGCGTGAGATCGTGACACACGCTCATGGTCGATCAGCAGTCACATACGTAAGGGGCACTCCCATGCCAGTAGCGGAAAAGAAACCGGAAGCGTCCAAGTCCTTCATCCCGTATGAGCCGGCACCGGGTGAAGAGTATATGAACGAGAAGCAGCTCGCGCACTTCCGCCAGCTGCTTCTGGACTGGAAACAGGACCTCATGGAAGAGGTGGATCGTACCGTACGCCACCTGCAGGAAGATGCTAACAACTACGCCGACCCCGCCGACCGCGCGACGCAAGAAGAGGGCTTTAGCCTTGAACTGCGTACCCGGGATCGCGAGCGTAAGTTGCTGAAGAAGATCAACGAAACCATCGAGA
This sequence comes from Halomonas sp. Cn5-12, assembly GCF_021532545.1. NCBI lineage: Bacteria > Pseudomonadati > Pseudomonadota > Gammaproteobacteria > Oceanospirillales > Halomonadaceae > Halomonas > Halomonas sp. Cn5-12. The sequence goes on along the minus strand of NZ_JAKGAY010000018.1, from coordinate 60,686 downwards.
AGATCGACGAAGACGATTACGGCTTCTGCGAAGCCTGCGGCGTGGAAATTGGCATCCGCCGTTTGGAAGCACGCCCCACCGCCACGCTTTGCGTTGACTGCAAAACCCTGGCCGAGCTGAAAGAGAAGCAACTGGGCGGTTAAGTACCAAACGCCTCGTCATCCTAAGATGATAGCCAACGGGCACCCTTGAGGTGCCCGTTTTTGTTTGTCATCTTGTGCTCTTCTCATCGCTACGCAGTTTCCCAAACGACGGGTTGCCATGACCGCCACCGCTCACTATCGAGGGCGCTTTGCCCCCACCCCTTCCGGGCCGCTGCACTTTGGCTCGCTGGTTGCCGCTTTAGGCAGCTATTTGGATGCCCGCGCCGCTAGCGGCCAGTGGCTGGTACGCATCGAAGATATCGACCCGCCACGCTGCCCAGAAGGCGCGGACAGCACTATTTTGCGCCAGCTAGAGGCCTTTGGACTAACGTGGGATGGGGAGGTGATATGGCAAAGCCATCGTCATGATGCCTACCAGCACGCGCTGGATCAGCTCGTTGAACAGGGGCTGGCGTATCCATGCAGTTGCTCGCGTAAGCAGTGGCAGGCCTTTGACATCTACCCCGGCTGGTGCCGAAACGGCGTGTGCGATGCCACCAAGCCGGTCGCATGGCGCTTGCGCAGCGACCTCGCCAAACGCCCCGTAGGTTGGAATGATCGGCTGTTCGGCGAGCAGCACTTCGACCCCGCCGAACTGGGCGACGTCGTGTTAAAGCGCAAAGATCAATTATGGGCCTACCAGCTCGCGGTGGTGGTGGATGACGCCCACCAGGGCATTACCAATATCGTGCGCGGGTACGACCTGCTGGATAACACGCCTTGGCAGCAGCAGTTACAGGCAGCGCTCAGCCTACCAACACCTCGTTACCTGCACCTACCATTAGTGGTAACTACGGATGGCCAAAAACTCTCCAAGCAGAACCTAGCGCCCGCCCTAGCCGAAGAGAGCACCGGGATACGCCGCCAGCTCTTTCAGGCGCTGCAGCTACTCGACCAAGCGCCACCGCCAGCGCTTGTCGATGAATCGCCGGAAGCGCAACTACGCTGGGCAATAGAGAACTGGACGGTGTCACGCCTGGCACCGCTTGCCCATCGCCCCACTCCACCGGAGCAGTAAGATGTACATCTACCGCATCATGCTATTTCTTGTGTTTGGCGGCTACCTGCTATCACCGCTGTTTATGGATGGCTGGGGCGACCCGAGCGTGGCCTGGTACCGCCCTTTTGCGATTTGGGGCGTCCTGATTGCCCTGACGCTATGGCTTGAGCAGAAGAGGAAGTTAGATGAACGCTGAGCTGATAGGCGTTGTATTACTGGGGCTTAGCTACCTGGGACTGCTGTTTGGCTGCGGCATGGCCGTCGAGCGGGGCTGGGTGCCAGTGCGTATTACTCGCCACCCGATGGTGTATACCCTAGCGCTCGGCGTATACGCCAGCGCCTGGGCAATTTATGGCAGCATCGAATTAGCCGCGAATGCCGGGTTTGGCTACCTCGCTTACTACCTAGGGCCAGCGGGAGCTTTCTTACTCGCCCCTGTGCTGCTGGTACCGATTCAGCGCATTACCCGCACTTACCAGCTCTCTTCGTTGGCGGATCTGTTCGCCTTTCGCTACCGCTCCCGCTGGGCGGGAACGCTTGTCACGCTGCTTAGTCTGATTGCCGTACTACCGCTGCTGGGCATTCAAGTACACACCTTGAGCGACGCCGTGCAACTGCTAACCGGCAGCCGCTACAGCTCAGCGGTAGCGCTGCTGTTTTGCGCGGTCATTGCAGGTTGCGCCGTGCTGTTTGGCGCCCGCCACAGCCATCGGCACCGCCACGATACACTGCTGAGCGTCATCGCCTTCGAATCGGTGATCAAACTGCTGGCCATGCTCGGGCTCGGTGCCATTGCCTTATGGTGGGTGTTTGACGGCCCTCAAGATTTACAGCGCTGGCTGGAAGGCCCGGGCGCGGCACTCCAGAGCGCCACCCCACAGCTCGAAGCCCCCCAGTGGCGCACGCTTCTGCTGCTGTTTTTCGCGGCGGCCTTTATGATGCCGCACCTATTTCAGATCACCTTTGCCGAAAGCCTCTCTCGCCATACCTTGCTGCAGGCGAGCTGGACCTTGCCGCTCTTTTTGCTACTGATGGCGCTACCGGTGCCGCTGATCTTATGGGCGGCGCAGTCGGCCAACGAGAGCGTGCCGCTCGCCGCTTACGCGGCGTATCTGATGACCGAGTACTGGTGGGTCGGCACGCTGGCGTTCATTGGCGGTTTGGCGGCCGCCAGCGGCACCATGATGATGATTGCGCTCGCGCTCTCCGGCATGGTGTTGAACCACATCGTGCTGGTCGCCCGCCCGCCGGAGGCGCGTAGCGACCTCTATGGCTGGCTGCTGTGGCTGCGCCGGGCGCTAGTCGGGGCCGTCATTTTCGGTGGCTGGCTGTTTGCCGAAAGCGTCGGGCGCTATCACTCCCTGACGAACCTAGGGTTAGCCGCGTTCGTGGGCATGGCGCAGTGTTTGCCGGGCCTTCTAGCGCTGCTCTATTGGCCGGGTGCGAACCGCAAAGGCATGATTGCTGGCCTTATCGGTGGTATTGGCGTCTGGCTATGGGGGCTGTGGCTGCCGTTGCTATTCGACATCACCATGCCCGCGCTCCCGTTCACTCTGCTGATGCCCGCCGATGCCCCCGCGTGGTACAACGCCACGCTGATTTCGCTAGCGGTGAATATCGTCCTGCTGATTGTGGTGTCGCTGTTTACGCGTATCTCAGAGGGCGAGCGCTCGGCGGCAGAAGCCTGCTCGGTGGATGCGGTCATCCGCTCGAAACGCCTACCGCTGGAAGCCGCTACGGCGGGGGATTTCCCCGCTCACCTGGCCCAGGCACTTGGTGATGAAGCCGCCAGTCGCGAGGTGGACCGCGCCTTAAAAGCGCTCAACCTGACCCCGCAAGAGCGCCGTCCCTATGCGCTGCGCCGTTTACGCGACCGCATTCAAGCCAACTTATCAGGGCTCATGGGGCCGTCGGTGGCGCGGGATATCGTGGATAGATACCTGCCCTATCGCCACGACGATGCTCCCGTCACCGATGATATTCACTTTGTAGAGAGCCGCTTAGAAGCCTACCGCTCGCGCCTCACCGGGCTTGCCAGAGAACTCGACGGGCTGCGCCGCCACCACCGTCAAACCCTAGCCTATCTGCCGGTGGGGCTGTGCGTTTTGGGCGACGACGATGAGCTTCTGATGTGGAACCAAGCGCTCTCCCAGCTCTCCGGTATCAGTGGCGATAGCGTGATCGGCTCCCGACGCGACAGCCTGCCGCCGCCCTGGCCCACGCTGCTAGGCAGCGTGCTGAACGCCAGCCAAACGCCGCTGTATAAACAAGCGGTCACACTGCACGGCAAAGACTACTTTTTGACGCTGCACAAAGCGGTGCTCAGCGGCCACGATAGTCGTGGCGGCAGCGTCATTCTGGTAGAGGATCACACCGAGATGAAATGGCTGGAAGAGGAGCTAGTGCACGCCGCGCGGCTCGCCTCCATTGGCCAGCTCGCCGCTGGTGTAGCCCACGAGATTGGCAACCCGATTACCGGCATCTCATCGCTGGCGCAAAACCTGCGCTACGACACCGAAGACCCGGCGCTGCTGGAAACCGCCGACCAAATTCAGCAGCTCACTCAGCGGGTGACTAAAATCGTCAACTCCCTGGTGGGATTTGCCCATGGCGGACGGCCCGCACTACCGCTCCCCGCCGCGCCAGCATCGCTGAAAACGGTCAGCGAAGATGCGCTTCACTTGATCCATTTAGCCCGCTCGGGCGAGGATGTCACCTTTACCAACGCCTGCCCAAGTGACATTGTGGTGCGCGGTGATGCACAGCGCCTGACCCAAGTCATGGTAAATTTACTGAGCAACGCCAAGGACGCCTGCCAGCCACAGGGTACGGTACGTATTGAGGCAGGCACCCAGGCCAGCCACGCTTGGTGGCGCGTCGTCGATGACGGCCATGGGATTGATCCCAGCGTTAAACACCGTCTGTTCGAACCGTTCACCACCACCAAACCGGCGGGTGAAGGCACCGGACTTGGGTTATCGTTGGCGTATCAAATTATCAATGAGCACCAAGGCAAAATAGAGGTCGCTTCACCACCTCCCGGAAAGCCTCGCGGCACGGCCATTACGCTATGGCTACCGCTTTACCAACAGGATGATCACTTGCCCCATGCCCAGGATACTGATTGTTGAAGATGAAGCGATTATTCGCAGCGCGCTAAAGCGCTTACTGGAACGTCATCACTACAGCGTCAGCGAAGCGGCCAGCGCCGAAGAGGCCCGCACGCAGCCGCTCAGCGACTTTGACCTCATCATCAGCGACCTGCGCCTGCCGGGGGAGCCGGGCACGACGCTCATTGAGCTAGCGGCCCCCGCCCCGGTATTGATCATGACCAGCTACGCCAGCATGCGTTCGGCGGTGGATGCGCTCAAGCAGGGCGCCGTTGATTATGTCGCCAAGCCCTTCGACCACACCGAGCTACTGGAAACCGTCGAGCGTATTCTGCACAAGCAGTCGATGCAGCAGGGCACGCCGCCTGATGTCACCGACGAGGGCGGCGGCCGTCAAACCATGATTGGTGACTGTACCGCCATGCAGGAGGTGTACACGCGCATCCGCAAAACCGCGCCTGCGGACGTCACCGTGCTCATCCAAGGCGAATCAGGCACTGGCAAGGAGCTGGTCGCCCGCGCCATCCATCAGCAGAGCAAGCGCGCCAAAGCGCCGCTGATTTGCGTGAACTGCGCGGCGATCCCCGAAACGCTGATCGAGTCCGAGCTGTTTGGTCACGAGAAAGGAGCGTTTACCGGTGCCAGCGCGGCGCGCACCGGCTTGGTCGAAGCCGCCGACGGCGGCACGCTTTTTCTCGATGAAATTGGCGAGCTGCCCCTGGACGCCCAGGCGCGATTGCTGCGGGTACTGCAAGAGGGCGAAATCCGCAAAATTGGCTCCGTGGAAACCCGCCATGTGGACGTTCGCTTGATTGCCGCCACTCACCGTGACCTGCGCGCGCTTTCCAAAAGCGGCGAGTTCCGGCTTGATTTGTACTACCGGCTGAACGTGATGCAGATTGCCCTGCCACCGCTACGCGAGCGCGAAGATGACGTACTTAAAATCGCCGACATCCTGCTGGAAAAGGCCTGCAAGCGCCACGAGCGCCCCGGGCTGCGGCTCTCTAGAGCGGCTCGTCAGGACCTACGCGACTACCCCTGGCCCGGTAACGTGCGCGAGCTTGAAAATGCTCTGGAGCGCGGAGTTATTCTCGCCGAAGGGCATTTGATTCATCCCGATGATTTGGGACTTGGCCCGGCGACTAACCGACCTCACCCACCTGCCGTTAGCCCTGGGGCTTCCACAAATGACGACGCCACGACGGCTGACGAAGACGACCTTTCCCTCGAAGATTACTTCCAGCATTTTGTGCTGGAACACCAGGACCAAATGAGCGAAACCGAGCTGGCCCAGAAACTAGGTATTAGCCGTAAAAACTTATGGGAACGTCGCCAGCGACTGGGCATTCCGCGGAAAAAAACTGCCCGCCGCCAGAATTAGCGTACCGATTGGCTGTTTTTGCAGGGGCTACCCCCTGATCATAAGACTAACGTCCAATAGATTGATTTTCATAAGAAATACTCAAAATATCGTTACCCAGACACTGTTACCTTCCCACACAACGAAGCGAAAAATAGGGTCAAAAACGGGTAACACTTTCCCTTCCAATTAGTTCCCTGGCCCACCCAAAAATCGCCAAACCATTGAAATACATAACGTATCAAATGAGTGGCACGGCGAGTGCAATATTACTGGGTAAGAAGAACAAACTGGGCAGCGCGGTTAGTCGCTAACAAAAACAACATGACACCGCCCCGACCTGAGCCAAAACAAAAACAACAAGGCCAGGTAGAGATAACGGCACGAACAAGAACAACAGGCTTGAGTCTCATGACTTGCACGCGCAGCACAGGGTTACCTAGCGGAGCCAAGCAAACGCGCAGCAAACAATAACAATACACAGCAAGTGCCCAAATAAGGACGCGACGTACACAAGGTCTGCACCCAAACAACAACAATAGCAGCATAGGTGTACACCCCCGGAGCCAATAACAACTCGCCGGGAGAGAAAAGTTCGCGGTTGGATTATTGTTTTGAATACGAGGCGGTCGGAATCAGAGTGATTCTTTACGCCTGCCGACTGCGGTGCGTATTCAGGGCGATGTGCCATCATGAATAAAAACAGCAGCATGGACGCTGATTGTCTGCTTTATAGGGGAGGCTCACGTAGCCTCCCCTTTCCGCGTTTATAGGGCTCGTCATTGTGGTCTTTAGCAAACCTCTCATAGGCGCTTTGCAAGCCAGAAGGGGTCGGATACACTCAATCCCTTACCGTCCTCCATACGGTCACGTTTTTCGAAACTGTTTTCGATACACTGCGAGTCGATATCGCCGCATGTTTAAAGGATTTACCCGTTTATTACATAGCCCGGGAGAGCACTTGAAATCCCTGCTCGATTCCCCAGAGAGCGCCTCTGATGCGCTCAGCCCTCGTATTATTCCGCGCTCCGAGCATCCCGTCTCTCGTCAGCAAATCAGTGAAGCCGCGCTCAAGGTGCTGTACCGCCTCAATGGGGCTGGTTTCGATGCCTATCTTGTCGGTGGCTGCATTCGCGACGCGCTGCTGGGCAAAATGCCGAAAGACTTCGATGTTGCCACCAACGCAACGCCCGAGCAGGTGCGCGACCTATTTCGCAACTCACGCCTGATTGGCCGCCGCTTCCGCATCGTTCACGTGCGCTTTGGCCGCGAAGTCATCGAGGTGACCACCTTCCGTGGTAAACCCCAGGACGAGCACGGCGACCATATCGCTCACCAGTCGGACGATGGCCTGCTGCTGCGGGACAACGTGTGGGGCAATATCGAAGAGGACGCGCTGCGCCGTGACTTCACCGTCAATGCGCTCTACTACAATATTGCTGATTTCACGATCCACGACTTTGCCAACGGCGTGCGGGATATTGAGTCGCGCACGCTGCGGCTGATCGGCGACCCCGCCACCCGCTACCGTGAAGACCCGGTACGGATGCTGCGCGCGGTTCGCTTTGCAGCCAAGCTCGGCTTCACGATCGAGCCCGCCACCGAAGCGCCGATGTACGACTTGGCGCCACTGCTGCTGCAAATTCCGCCTGCGCGCCTGTTTGATGAAGTGCTCAAGCTGTTTATGGCGGGCCACGGATTAATCACTTTCCGCCTGCTCAGCCATTACAATCTGTTTGGCATGCTCTTCCCGGAATCAGAAGAAGCCATGGCCGATGCCGCTTGGGCAGAAGAGCTCATTGAGCAGGCACTCGCCAATACCGATAAGCGTATCGCCGAAGACCGGCCCGTCACGCCCGCGTTTTTGCTGGCAGCATTTCTGTGGGCGCCGGTCGTTCACCGCCAGGCCGAGCTCGAGCGCGAGGGCATGCCTGCCGTGCCCGCCCTGCAAACCGCAGCTCAGCAGGTCGTATCGCGCCAGCTTCAGCACACCTCCATTCCCAAGCGTTTTGGGATTCCCATGCGCGAAATTTGGGAGCTGCAAGCACGCTTGCCGATGCGCCGGGGCAAACGGGCTTTCCAAACCCGCGAGCATCCGCGCTTCCGTGCTGCTTATGACCTCCTGTTGCTACGTGAGCAGGCGGGTGAAATTCCCCGTGGGCTGGGCGACTGGTGGACGGCATTTCAGAAAGGCGATGAGCACGAACAGCTCCGCCTACTGCAAAAAGTCGGCAGCGATCCTGCCAGCCAAGGTGACCGCCGGCGCAAAAAACGCCGCAAGCCGCGGAAGGCGAACAGTGAATAACGCCATTCGTAGTTACATCGGCCTTGGTAGCAATTTGGAGAACCCCAAAGGTCAGGTGCAGCAGGCGCTTCAAGAGCTAGCTGCCCTGCCCTTGTCTCGGCTGGTGGCTAGCTCGTCACTCTACGCCACCCCCCCTGTAGGCCCTCAAGACCAGCCTGACTTTATCAACGCGGTCGCCTGCCTCGAGACGCATCTTTCGCCTTTGGCACTGTTGGATCAACTGCAGGCGCTGGAGCAGCGCCATCGCCGGCGGCGGCTGCGCCACTGGGGGCCGCGCACGCTGGATTTAGACCTGCTGCTCTACGGCGAACTCACGCTTCATCAGCCACGCTTGACCGTTCCCCATGGGCAGATGCACGCCCGCGCTTTCGTGTTAGTCCCACTGGTGGAAGTGGCCACAGCGCTTCAGCACCCCATCACCCTACATCAGCAGCCGCTTAATCACTGGCTAACAGCTGTAAATATGAGCGATATTCGGCACTTAAATGATACCGGCGTCACCGCGACTGCTACCATCTGACACAAATCTCGACACCACGCCCCCAATCAGGTAACAATTGCCGGTTACGCCACATCGCGCAGGCAGGGACGCTGCGATAATAATGGCCGAGCAAAGCAGGCGTGTCACACCCCCCTGCCGCATCGGCCCCATAAAGATTGAATGAGAGCACGCCATGAAAACCGTCACCCTGAGCACTCTGCAGGCGTATAAGCGCGCCGGTGAAACGTTCAGTTGCCTGACTGCTTACGATGCCTCCTTTGCCCATGCCGCTAGCGCGGCAGGTATTGATGTCCTACTGGTAGGCGACTCCCTGGGCATGGTTCTGCAAGGCCATAGCAGCACCCTCCCTGTGACCATCGACGACATCTGCTACCACACCCGCTGTGCAGCACGTGGCAAAGGCCACAGCCTGCTAATGGTCGACCTGCCGTTTATGAGCAACGCCACCACCGAACGCCTGCTGGAAGATGGCGCGGCACTCATGCGCGCAGGTGCGGAGCTGGTGAAGGTAGAGGGCGAGGCGTGGATGGCCGACGGCATACGCGAACTGACGCGCCGTGGCGTACCGGTGTGCGCCCACTTAGGCTTAACGCCGCAAACCGTTTACCAGTTGGGCGGTTATAAAGTGCAGGGCCGCGAGGCCGAGCAGGCAGAAAAAATCATTAATGATGCCAAAGTGCTGGTCGAGGCGGGAGCGTCGGTCATCCTATTAGAGTGCGTGCCCGCTAGCCTTGGCAAAGCGGTTACCGACGCCCTCGATGTCCCAGTCATCGGTATTGGCGCAGGCCCGGATACCGACGGCCAGATTCTGGTAATGCACGACGTGCTGGGCGTTACCCATGGCCGCACACCGCGTTTTGTGAAGAACTTTATGGCGGACGCACACTCTATTCAAGGTGCGTTTGAGCAGTACCATGAAGCGGTCAAAACCCGCACGTTTCCCGCTCTGGAACACTGTTTTTAAGTGAGTGACAGCGAATCCCCTATGCGCACTTTGCGAGATATTAACGAGCTACGCGCCACTCTGCGCGACTATCGCCTAAAGGGCCAGCGCATTGCGCTGGTGCCTACCATGGGCAACCTGCACGCTGGGCATTTGGCACTCATTGCGACCGCCCGCCAGCATGCAGATGTGGTCGTCTCCAGTCTGTTTGTTAACCCAATGCAGTTTGGCCCTGGCGAAGATTTAGACGCCTACCCGCGCACGTTTGAAGCTGACCAGCGCCAGCTCACCGAAGCAGGCTGTGATCTGCTGTTTGCCCCGACAGTGAGCGCCCTTTACCCCAACGGCTTGGATGCGCAAACCCGTGTTCACGTGCCCGAGGTCGGCGAAGGGCTTTGCGGTGGCTCACGCCCTGGGCATTTTGACGGTGTCTCCACCGTAGTGAGCATGCTGTTTAACCTAGTGCAGCCAGACGTCGCCTGCTTTGGTGAAAAGGATTACCAGCAGCTCGCGGTGATCCGCAAGCTGGTGGCTGATCTGCACATGCCCATCGAGATTATTGGCGTGCCGATTGTGCGCGCCGACGATGGCTTGGCGCTCTCCTCACGTAATGGCTACCTCAGCGAGCAGGAGCGCGCCATAGCGCCCACGCTCTACCGTACGCTGTGCGAGCTACGTGATGCGCTGGCCCAAGGCGAATCCGCCGAACAGGTACTACAACGGGGTAAAACCGCGCTGTATGATGCCGGTTTTACGCCGGACTATCTTGAGCTGCGGGATGCCACCCTAAAACCTGTGGCGGCCTCCACGCGCCATGCCGTGCTCTTAGCCGCCGCCAAGCTCGGCCCAGCCCGGCTTATCGACAATCTCAGCGTGCAGCTTCCTAGCGCTGCCACTGACTAGCCCGTCAGGCTAGCTCTTTACCCAGGAGTTTCTATGCATACCATTATGCTCAAAGCCAAGCTGCACATGGCCCGCGTTACCCACGCCGTTCTCAATTACGAAGGCTCGTGCGCCATCGACGGCGAACTGCTGGATATGGCCGGTATCCGCGAAAATGAACAGATTCAGATTTATAACGTGGAGAACGGCGAGCGCTTCACCACTTATGCCATTCGTGGCGAAGAGGGGTCACGTTTGATCTCGATCAACGGCGCAGCGGCGCACCTAGCCTCGCCAGGGCACCGCATCATTATTTGCAGCTACGCCCACTACTCAGAAGCCGAACTTGAAAACCATCAGCCTGCGCTGGTGTACCTCCAAGAAGGCAACCACGTTAGCCATACCAGCAACGCCATTCCGGTCCAATTGGCATAAGCTAATCACCTGAGAATGCGTTGTTATTTAACGGGCCGTTGATCGGCCTGTTTTTATTTGCCAAAAAAGCGTATTGCCGCAATGCACAACCTTCCCCTATGCTGATAGCCAAGCCTGTCAATACACGCTAATAACGATGTTAATAACAACGGATAGGCAGCGACGTCTATCTGCCATAGGAACGATGCAACACTTACTCAAGGAGTCATCGTATGCAAGACGTGGTCATTGTGGCGGCACGCCGCACCGCCGTAGGTAGCTTTGGTGGATCACTCGCTGGTATTCCTGCCAGCGACCTGGGCGCACTAGTGATTAAAGATATTATGGCTTCCACTGGGGTGGCTCCTGCGCAAATCGATGAAGTGCTACTGGGCCAAGTGCTCACCGCAGGCGTTGGCCAAAACCCGGCGCGCCAAGCAGCCATCAAGGCAGGCCTGCCAGACACCGTACCGGCCATGACGATCAACAAAGTGTGTGGCTCTGGCCTCAAAGCGCTGCACCTGGCGACTCAAGCCATCCGCTGCGGCGATGCCGAGATCGTGCTGGCCGGTGGTCAGGAGAACATGTCCGCCTCTCCCCATATTCTGCCGAACTCGCGCAACGGCCAGCGCATGGGCGACTGGAAGGCTATCGACTCCATGGTGCACGATGGCTTGTGGGATGCGTTCAATAACTACCACATGGGCATCACGGCCGAGAACCTGGCAGAGAAGTACGGTATCACGCGAGAAGCCATGGACGAATTTGCCGCCGCTTCCCAGCAAAAAGCTGCTGCCGCCATCAAAGAGGGCAAATTCAAAAGCCAGATTGTCCCGGTCGAGGTGCCGCAGCGTAAAGGCGACCCGGTGGTCTTCGATACCGACGAAAACCCTCGTGAAGTCACGGCAGACAAGCTGGCCGGGATGCGTCCTGCGTTCAAGAAAGACGGCACCGTGACGGCGGGTAACGCCTCGTCGCTGAACGACGGCGCGGCCGTGGTTATGCTCTGCTCGGCGGAAAAAGCCAAAGAGCTTGGCCTGGAGCCCCTAGCCCGCATTGCCGCCTACTCCAACGCAGGCGTCGACCCGGCCATTATGGGTATTGGCCCAGCCCCGGCAACACGCCGCTGCTTGGAAAAAGCAGGCTGGAGCTTGGATGACCTGGACCTCGTTGAAGCCAACGAAGCCTTCGCTGCTCAAGCGCTGTCGGTCAATAAAGAGCTGGGCTGGGACACGTCGAAGGTGAACGTCAACGGCGGCGCCATCGCGCTAGGTCACCCTATTGGTGCGTCGGGCTGCCGCGTGCTGGTGACACTGCTCCACGAAATGATCGCCCGCGATGCCAAAAAAGGCTTGGCGACGCTATGTATTGGCGGTGGCCAAGGGGTTGCACTGGCGATTGAGCGTCCGTAACACCTCTTAAGCGGAACGTAGAGAGAGTGCCCCCGCCACGCGGGGGCATTTTTTTTCACTGGTCTTGCCAAGCCATTAGCGACGCTTCTCCCCCACAATGCGCGAGGGTGTGCGCCATACCAATAGCATCCCCAACAGAAACAGCCCTGATGCCGCCCACATGGCCATGGGCAGGCTGGTGGTATCAACCACTTGGCCACCTACCATAGCTCCCAGGCCAATCGACATATTAAAGACAAATGCCATCAGCGCCGTGGCGGCTTCCGTGTTAGGCGCGGTGCGCAGTATCCAAGTTTGAATGCTCACCGACACACTGCCAAAGACTGCGCCCCACACCATCAGCAGCATAACGCCGCTAGTGGGCTGAACACCTAATAGTGGGAATAGCGCCACGACTACCAGCAGTAGGCTGGGAATCGCCAGCACCGCACGGTAGGGATGTCGCCCAGCAAAGACACCCGCCGCGATATTGCCCAAAATCCCCGCCGCCCCGTAGAGCAACAGCAAGCTTCCGACGTGACGCTGGGCAATACCGCTAATCTCCTGAAGGATCGGGCTGATAAAGGTATAAGCGGCAAAGTGGCCAACCACCACAAAGCCCGTGGTCAGCACCGCTACCCGCACGCCACGATTCTTTAGCTGTTGCGCAAGCATCCGTAACCTTACTGGCTCGCGGGGCGGCAGTGGCGGTAGCCAGCGCCAAAGCGCCAACGCCGTGAGCAAACTCAAGCCCCCCAAGGCACCAAAGGCCACGCGCCAGTTACTGATATCACCCAGCAGCGTGCCCAACGGTACGCCGAGCACCGAGGCCGCCGCCACGCCGCCAAAAATGATGGTCATGGCCCGCGACACCTGATCGCTAGGCACCAGACGTGGCGCAATACTGCCCGCAATGGCCCAAAAACCGCCGATACTGATCCCCACCAACACTCGCGCCGCCAACAGTAGGGCAAAGTTGCTGGCCATGGCGGAGAGCACGCTGCCCAGCACCATCACTGCCATCATCAGCGTCAGCATGATACGGCGATCGAGACGCCCTACCGCCACCGGTAGCAGCGGCGCTGAAAACGCCGCCACGACGCCGGGCACCGTCACCATCAACCCTGCCATACCTGGGGTCACGCCCATCGATTCTGCCACCTGAGAGAGCAAACCGATGGGTAGTTGCTCTGCGGTCACCAACAAAAAAATGCCGATCATCACGGCCACCACCGCCCACCAACGCGGCGATTCCTGCTGCTCCATGCTATGTCCTCACATTCCTGACCTATCAAAACGACACCGCCCCCACAGCCAAGGGCTGCGGGGGCGGTAAATCCTACGCTGAGCACTCGTTAGCTAGCGACGTCCGCCTCGGCAGCTTCAAACGCTGCTTTCTCTTCTTCGGTGATCTCTTTGATCGAGAGCTTCACGCGGTTGCGGTTGTCGATATCCAACACCTTCACGATGACATCGTCGCCTTCGTTCAGGAAGTCGCGCACGTTATTGACGCGCTCCTGGACGATTTGCGAGATGTGCACCAGGCCATCGGTTCCCGGCATGATGTTCACGAACGCACCAAAGTCGGCGATACGTACGACCTTGCCTTTGTACAGCTTGCCGATTTCCGCTTCGGCGGTGATCGCCAGTACGGTATCGATCGCTTTCTTGGCAGCGGCTTTGTCTTCGGCGTAGATGCGAACGGTGCCATCGTCATCAAGATCGATCGATGCGCCGGTGTCTTCGCAAATCTTACGAATGGTGGCGCCGCCCTTGCCGATGACGTCGCGAATCTTGTCCGGATCGATTTTGATCGTCGCCATGGAAGGGGCGTTTTCCGACACCTCGTTACGGCTCTGGCTGATCACGGCGTTCATCTGCGCCAGGATACCGATGCGCGCATCGTGGGCCTGTTGCAGCGCAGTCTCCATGATCTCTTCGTTGATGCCCTCGATCTTGATGTCCATCTGCAGGGCAGTGACGCCCTCTTCAGAACCGGCCACTTTGAAGTCCATGTCACCCAGGTGGTCTTCGTCACCCAGGATATCGGTCAGCACCGCGTAGCCGTCTTCGTCTTTGACGAGGCCCATGGCAATACCCGCTACCGGGGCTTTCAGCGGAACGCCCGCATCCATCAACGCCAGCGAGGAGCCGCACACGGACGCCATGGAGCTAGAGCCATTGGATTCGGTGATTTCCGACACCACACGGATGGTGTAGGGGAACTCTTCTTCGGATGGCAGCATCGCTTGGACACCGCGACGCGCCAAACGGCCGTGGCCGATTTCACGGCGCTTTGGGCCACCCATGAAGCCCGCTTCACCCACCGAGTAGGGAGGGAAGTTGTAGTGCAGCATGAAGCGGTCTTTACGCTCGCCTTCCAGCGACTCGATGAGCTGCGAATCGCGCAGCGTGCCGAGTGTTGCGACCGCAATGGCCTGGGTCTCACCACGGGTGAAGATGGCTGAGCCGTGAGTTTTCGGCAGCACGCCGACTTCGATGTTCAGCGGACGCACGGTGACGTTGTCGCGGCCATCGATACGCGGCTCGCCCTTGACCACGCGGGAGCGCACCACACGCTTCTCAAGCGCTGCGAACGCGCCTTTCACGTCATCCTTGCTGAACTTGCCTTCCGCTTCCTCTTCGCCTTCGGCAGCCGCTAACTGTTCGACGGCCGCGTCTTTCAGCGCTGCGAGTGCATCTTGGCGCTGCATTTTATCGGTGATGCGGTACGCCTCACCCACTTTGGCTTCAAAGGCATCGGCCATGGCCGTTTTCAAGGCAACGTTTTCTGCCGGCGCCTGCCACTCCCAGCGCGGCTTACCAGCGTCGGCAGTCAATTCTTTAATGGCGTCGATCGCGACTTGCATCTCCTGGTGGCCAAACAGTACGGCACCCAGCATTTCGTCTTCGAGCAACTCTTGCGCTTCGGACTCCACCATCAGCACGGCGTTTTCGGTACCGGCCACCACCATGTCCAGCTCGGAGGTGGTCAGCTCTTCGACGGTGGGATTCAGGAAGTAGCCTTGCTCTTCGTTGAAACCAACGCGAGCAGCGCCAATCGGGCCATTGAACGGAACGCCTGAGATGCTCAGCGCCGCAGAGGTGCCCAACATGGCCGCGATATCCGGGTCATGGTTACGGTCGGTGGAAAGAACGGTACAGATCACCTGTACTTCGTTCATAAACCCTTTGGGAAACAGCGGACGGATCGGACGGTCGATCAAACGCGAGGTCAGGGTCTCTTTTTCAGTCGGGCGACCTTCACGCTTAAAGAAGCCGCCGGGGATTTTACCCACGGCGTAGGTCTTCTCTTGGTAGTGTACCGAGAGCGGGAAAAAGGGCTGGCCTGGGTTGACGTCTTTCTTCGCCACCACCGTACACAGCACGACGGTTTCGTCCATGGTGACCATCACGGCACCAGTGGCTTGGCGAGCAATACGCCCAGTTTCGAGGGTGACGGTGCTGCGACCGTATTGGAACGTTTTTTTGACCGGATTCACGGCTACTTCCTTTAACATTAATAGCTACTTGTCTTTTCGCTTGGGTCGTTTGACTCGCCACCATTCTAGGCGTTGACGCGCCGTACGGCTACCAGAAACAAAAAACGGGCAGCCCACAAGGAGCTGCCCGTTTTAGATCATGGCCGTTAAGAACTTAACGGCGCAGACCCAGACGCTGAATCAGAGACTGATAGCGTTCGAAATCTTTACGCTTCAGGTAGTCCAGCAGCTTACGACGCTGGTTTACCATGCGGATCAGACCACGACGAGAGTGGTGATCCTGCTTGTTGGTCTTGAAGTGGTCCTGCAGGCCGTTGATGTTGGCGCTCAGCAGTGCAACCTGAACTTCAGGGGAACCGGTATCGTTATCGCCGCGGCCGTATTCGTTGACGATCTCGGCCTTTTTCTCAGCGGTTAATGCCATCTGTCTCTCCAGTAAGCAATATGCCTAAAAATGAATGGGTGAGACCACGCATATTTGCAGTCTCAGGCGACCATTTTCGCGCAAATCGCCACATCCTTGCAACGTTTTACCGCGATATTACGAACGAGCGACCGTACTTAACAGCCGCTTAGGGGCCACTTCCTGAGGCCCTTTTACAACGCCAAGGCCGATAAACGTCTCGGCGTAATAAAGTCGTGCTAGCGCATCTGGTGCTAATTCACCAATGGCTAGATGGGCAGACTGCCCGTGGGCAAGCCTTCCAAACGAGGTGTCATCGACGCTAAGCGACGGCAGGTGATCGACCAGCACATCCACGGGCATCAGTTCCGCCTCGCGGTCGGCTTGGCTAGCCAGTGCTTCCAGTGCCTCGAGTGTCCACATCGCATCACCATCGAACGGCCCGGTTTTGAGCCGACGTAGCTGACTGATATGGGCACCACAGCCCAGCGCGTGGCCAATGTCTTCCGCCAACGTGCGGATGTACGTGCCTTTGCTGCAGCTGACTTCCAGCTCGAACGCCCTGCCCTCGAACGAAAGCAGGCGCGCATCATACACGCTTACCCGCCGCGCTGCACGTTCAACCTGTTTCCCCTCGCGGGCCAACTCGTAGAGCTTTTTACCCTGATGCTTGAGCGCCGAGTACATGGGCGGCACCTGATCGATCTCGCCGCGAAAACGCGTCAAGACAGATTCGATGTCCTCGACCGCAAGGTTTGGCACCTCGCGCCGCTCCAGCACAGTGCCTTCGGCATCGCCGGTATCGGTGATCACCCCCAGTTCGACCCGGGTGCGATACATCTTGTCGGCTTCCAGCAGATGCGCGGAAAACTTGGTGGCCTCCCCCAGGCAGATAGGCAGCAAGCCTGTCGCCATCGGGTCCAGCGTGCCGGTATGCCCGGCTTTTTGCGCGTCGAACAGACGGCGCACACGCTGCAGCGCGTGATTGCTGGAGAGGCCTTTCGGCTTATCCAGCAGCACCACGCCATTGACCGGTAATCCGCGACGGCGACGGGGCATTAGCGCGCCTCCTCACCTTGCTCTTCACTGCCGCCCTCGTCTTCCGCTTGACGGGCACGGTCAGAAGAGACCGCTTCGTCGATCAGCGATGAGAGGTGCTGGCCGCGCACCACACTTTCATCGAAATGAAAGCGCAGTTCGGGTACGTGACGCAGCTTGATGCGCTGGGCGATTTGGCTTCTCAGAAACCCTGCTGCACGTTTCAGTACCTGCAGGTTCTCCTTGATACGCTCGGGATCCTGTTCACCCAGCAGGGTGACGTAGATATCGGCGTAGCCAAGGTCACGACTAACGGTGGCCCCGCTCACCGTGACCATGCCCAAGCGCGGATCTTTCACTTCGCGTTGGATCAGTACCGCCAGCTCCTTTTGGAGCTGGTCGGCTACTCGGTCGGTACGCTTAAATTCGCGCATGGTTGCTCCTCGCGCGGCCTTACAGGCTGCGCTCGACCTTCACTTGGTCAAAGACTTCGATCTTGTCGCCGACCTGGACATCGTTGTAGTTCTTCACGCCGATGCCACACTCCATGCCGTTACGCACTTCTTGTACGTCGTCTTTGAAGCGGCGCAGCGATTCGAGCTCACCTTCGTAGATGACCACGTTGTCACGCAGAACGCGGATACGCTTGCTGCGCGACACGGTGCCTTCGACGACCATACAGCCAGCCACCGCACCGATCTTCGGCGCGCGGAACACGTCGCGTACTTCGGCCACACCCACGATCTCTTCTTTCCACTCGGGGGCGAGCATACCGCTCATCGCCTGTTTGACTTCGTCGATCAGGTGGTAGATGACACTGTAGTAGCGCAGATCCAGACCTTCACGCTCGATGATCTCACGAGCAGCGGCATCGGCACGGACGTTGAAGCCCACCACGATGGCTTCCGAGGCCAGCGCCAAGTTGGCGTCGGTACCGGTGATCCCCCCCACACCAGAGGAGACCACGGCCACCTGCACTTCTTCGGTGGAGAGCTCTTCCAAGGCGCCTTTGATCGCTTCCAGCGAGCCCTGTACGTCGGCTTTGAGGACGATGTTGACCTTGGCCACTTCGTCTTGGCCCATCTGGCTGAACATGTTCTCCAGCTTGGCCTTCTGCTGACGCGCCAGGCGTACTTCGCGGTATTTACCCTGACGGAAGTTAGCTACTTCGCGGGCTTTCTTCTCGTCGGCCACGACCATGAAGTCGTCACCAGCATCTGGCGTGCCGTCGAGACCTTGGATCTCGACCGGCATGGCGGGGCCAGCGGTATCGACCTGCTTGCCCAGCTCGTTGGTCAGCGCGCGAACGCGGCCGTAGTGCAGGCCCGCCAGGACGATGTCGCCCTTCTTCAGAGTACCGTTTTGTACCAGCACGGTCGCCACGGGACCGCGGCCTTTATCCAAACGTGACTCGACGACGACCCCTTTACCCGGCGCAGACGGCACAGCTTTGAGTTCGAGAACCTCGGACACGAGCTGAATCGCTTCCAGCAGGTCTTCGATGCCTTCACCACTTTTCGCCGAGACGTGAACGAACTGCGTATCGCCGCCCCACTCTTCCGAGATGACGCCGTGCTGAGATAGCTCGTTCTTGACACGATCAGGATCGGCCTGGGGCTTATCGATCTTGTTCACGGCCACGACCATCGGTACACCAGCAGCTTTCGAGTGCTCGACGGCCTCGATGGTTTGCGGCATGACGCCGTCGTCGGCCGCCACCACCAGGATGACCACGTCGGTGGCTTTCGCACCGCGAGCACGCATGGCGGTAAACGCCGCGTGACCCGGGGTATCCAGGAAGGTCACGCCACCGTGGTCATCTTCCACATGGTAGGCACCGATGTGCTGGGTAATACCGCCCGCTTCGCCAGTGGCGACCTTCGCACGACGGATATAGTCCAGCAGCGAGGTCTTACCGTGGTCGACGTGACCCATGACGGTGACGACCGGTGAGCGGGTGATCTCTTCGCCTTCGTAGGAGATGCCTTCCAGCATTTCCGTTTCCAGCGCGTCGTCCTTCACCAGCTTGACCTTGTGGCCCATCTCTTCCACCACAATCGCCGCTGTATCCTGGTCGATTGTTTGGTTGATGGTCACCGCAGCACCCATGGTGAACATGGCCTTGATGACTTCGTTGGCCTTGATCGACATCTTGTCGGCCAGCTCAGCAACGCTGATCGACTCAGGGATCGAGACTTCACGAACGATCGGCTGCGTCGGCTTCTGGAAGCCGTGCTTGCCATTACCGCTTTGGCTAGCACCACCACGACGTCCGCCACGGCGCTCGGCACGCTTCACTTTCTTGCCGCCGCCGCGCTTACGCTCTTCGCGATCACCACGATCATCGTCGTCGTCACGACCTTTCTTCTTCGCGGCTGCCTTTTTCGGCGGCGCAGTACGACGATCGGTACGGCCCTCTTTCGGCGGTGCCGGCGGCAGATCATCGGCTACCGGCGTGTCGTCGATTTCAAGCTCGGGCACTTCGATATCCGGCACTTCAGCGGCTTTGGCTTTGGCCTTCTCTTCCGCTTCTTTACGCGCGGCGTCTTCGGCAGCTTTGGCTTTCGCAGCGGCGGCTTTCTCTTCAGCGACGCGGGCATCGCGCGCTTTACGCTCTGCTTCTGCTTCCGCCATATCGCCTACCAACTGACGCGGGCCAGAGTGCTTGGGCTCAGGCGCCTTCGGCTTCTCATCTTCTTCGCGCTTAACGTAGGTTTTCTTCTTACGAACCTGTACTTCGATCGTTTTACCGCGCTCGCCGGTCTTGATGCGGCTGCGGGTTTTACGGGTCAGCGTAATACGGTTTTTGCTCGGTTCGCTGTCGCCGCCGCCGTGGCTTTTCTTCAAAAAGCTTAGCAGTGTCTGCTTGTCATCTTCAGACACGGCGTCGTTTTCTGAAGTATGCTTCAAGCCAGCTTCTTTCATCTGTTCCAATAGGCGGGGCACATCGCGGCCCACCTTTACTGCAAAATCTTTAACTGTCATATCTGACATAGTGACCCTCCTCAGCCCGTGACCTGTTTACTGTGTGTTTGAATCCGATGTGTCATCGACTTCAAACCAGGGCGCACGGGCAGTCATGATCAGTGCCGCTGCGCGCGCTTCGTCCAACTCCTCGATATCGACCAGATCGTCGACAGACTGCTCGGCGAGATCTTCCATTGTGACGATACCGCGGCTGGCCAGAATGAAGGCCAGGTGGCGCTCCATACCGTCCATCTCCAGCAGGTCATCCGCTGGTTGGGCACCGTCCAGCGCTTCTTCCGAGGCAATCGCCATCGTCAGCAGCTCGTCTTTTGCGCGTGCACGCAGCTCTTCCACCAGCTCTTCGTCGAACTCTTCGATTTCGAGCATCTCTTCCAGCGGCACGTAGGCAACTTCTTCCAGGGTGGTAAACCCTTCCTCCACTAGCAGGCGAGCGACCTCATCATCGACCCCCAGATGATGAACAAAGGAATCCACCAGGCTGTCGATTTCCTGCTCGCGCTTGGACTCCGCTTCATCTTCGGTCATGACGTTGATCCGCCAGCCGGTCAATTCAGACGCCAAACGCACGTTCTGGCCGCTACGGCCAATGGCCTGTGCCAGGTTGTCCTGTGCCACGGCGACGTCCATAGCGTGCGCATCCTCGTCCACCAAGATCGAGGCCACGTCGGCCGGCGCCATGGCGTTGATCACCAGTTGAGCCGGGTTGTCGTCCCACAGAACGATATCTACACGCTCGTTTTGCAGCTCAGATGATACCGCCTGAACCCGTGAGCCACGCATACCGACGCAGGCACCGACCGGATCAATGCGGCGGTCGTTGGTTTTCACTGCGATCTTGGCACGTGAGCCGGGGTCGCGAGCGGCACCTTTGATCTCGATCAGCTGCTCGGCGATTTCCGGCACCTCGATCTTGAACAGCTCAATGATGAATTCAGGGCAGGTGCGTGAGAGTTGCAGCTGCGCACCGCGAGCGTCCGGGTCAACCTTGACCAGCAGCGCGCGAACACGCTCGTTCATCCGGTAGCGCTCGCCGGGGATCATCTCGTTACGCGGCAAAAACGCTTCGGCGTTTTCTCCCAGATCAATGATCAGGCCGTCACGGGTGGTCTTCTTAACGATACCCGCAACGAGTTCGCCTTCACGGTCAGCGTACTGACGCACGACTTCGGCACGCTCCGCTTCGCGCACTTTCTGCACGATGACCTGCTTGGCAGTTTGCGCGGCGATACGCCCGAACACAGCGTTTTCGATCTTTTGCTCGACCACATCGCCCAGCTTCAGCGGCGGGTCGCGCTGCTCGGCAATGCTCTGCTTGATTTCATAGTCTGGCGTTTCGAATTCGTCATCTTCGACCACGGTCCAGTAGCGGAACGTATCGTAGTCTCCGGTGCGGCGATCAATATGCACGCGCACATTGGCTTCTTCGTGCTCAAAACGCTTACGCGACGCGCTGGCCAGCGCGGCTTCTACCGCTTCGAAGATGACATCGCGGGGGACGCCTTTTTCATTAGAGATCGCGTCCACGACCATTAAAATTTCTTTACTCATGCGTTTGCCTCGCCAGAAAACCTGTCCTTTTGTGCATCATCCCGGCGCCTGCCGGAAGCCGCGACCCGTGTTATTCGTCGAACTGCGGGACAACGTGCGCAGAATCGATGCTTTCGATAGGAAAGCAGTACTCTTCGCCTTCCAGTTGCAGTAGCACTTCATCGCCCTCGACACCTGCGAGGAGCCCTTGGTATTTGCGTCGCCCATCGAACGCGACACGTAGCTTCAGAGCGACCTGGTGGCCCTGATAGCGGATAAAGTGATCCAGGGAGTAAAGGGGACGTGCCATGCCGGGCGACGAGACTTCCAAGCGGTATTCGCCGGGAATGGGGTCTTCCACATCCATCACGGCACTGACTTGGCGGCTAATATCAGCGCAGTCTTCCACGCTGACACCGCTCTCGCGCTCGATGTAAATCACCAGCCGCGAATGCTTGCCCTGGGAAATATGGTCGATACCCCATAGCTCGAAGCCCATGGCGGCAACGACAGGTTCGATCAGCGCGTGAAGCGCAGCGTGTTTTGTGGCCACAGACAAAGCTCCTATAGCCGTTGCATCAGGCACCTGGCCAGGAGTCGTAAGAAAAGCTAGGTGGCTGATTGGCATTACCTGGGAATGTGTCTCTGGCTACTCGAACAACATCCGCTCTTGAGACACGCTTGGCTCGCAAAAAGCTCTTCATAAAAGCTGTTTACAAAAAACCAGTTACAAAAAGCTACTAACAAAAAGCCCCTTCACAGGAAGGGGCTTTTCAAAAGAAACCTGTAGTACCATTTTAGCAACATGTCGCGAATTTTTCGCAGCTCAAAAGCACCTTAATACATGCCGTTGATCCTAAACCATGCTACTAGATAAATGGTAGCGGGGACCGGATTTGAACCGATGACCTTCGGGTTATGAGCCCGACGAGCTACCAGACTGCTCCACCCCGCATCAATCTAGGTCGACGATAATAGACACTTGAAAGGCTTACGTCAAGAACTCATTCCAAGAACTTGTTTCAAAAACTTTTTCAAATGCGTCTTTCGCCTCAGGTGCCAATCCTGACATTCTGGGAAGCTGGTAAACCAGCGAAACAGATGGTGCCGAAGGCGGGACTTGAACCCGCACGACCATACGGTCACTACCCCCTCAAGATAGCGTGTCTACCAATTCCACCACTTCGGCATCAGGGGAGGCTAAAGAAAGCGACATCAAGAAGTTACTCGCTGCTTTCCTCTAGCACTGGCGCGGTATTATCCATACTTGCAGGGGAGTCGTCAAGCATTGGAATGTTTTGCTGCTGTTCGATCAGCCGCGCATCAGGAATACCGGCTTCCGGCGCTTGGCCTGCCTGAGTGGCAAAGTATGCTAGAGCCATCGAGGTCACAAAAAAGCCAGCGGCTAAAATACCGGTGGTACGCGACAGGAAGTTACCACTGCCCCGCGAGCCGAAAACCGTTTGCGACGCACCACCACCAAAGGCTGCGCCTGCTTCGGCACCTTTTCCCTGCTGGAGCAGGATGAGTACAACCAAGGCGACCGCAATCACCACGTGAACCATAAGAATTGCAACTTGCATGGAGTTATCCTGCTGACTGACAAATGGCGTAGAAATCGTCGGTTTTAAGCGAGGCACCGCCCACTAAACCGCCGTCGATGTCCGGCTGGGCGAGCAGCTCAGCCGCGTTACTTGCGTTCATGCTACCGCCGTAAAGCAGTTTCAGCTGCTCGGCAAGCGACGCATCAAACCCTGCCTGATAGGCACGAATGCCTGCCATGACCTCTTGCGCCTGCTCTGGCGTGGCCGTACGGCCGGTACCTATCGCCCACACAGGCTCGTAGGCAATAACGATTTGCAGACGCTGCTCTGGTGCTAAGCGAGCCATGATATAGCCTACTTGGCGCAACACAACGTCCATCGTGCGGCCTGCATCGCGCTCTTCCAGCGTTTCACCCACGCATAGAATAGGCGTCAGCCCAGCATCAAGGGCTGCCAACAGACGGTCAAACACCTGCTCGTCGCTTTCGCGGTAAAGCTGGCGGCGCTCAGAATGCCCCACCAACACGTAGGCCACACCAAACTCTTTGAGCATGCTACCGCTCACTTCCCCGGTATGTGCCCCGGAGTGATGAGGATTAAGCGTTTGCGCCCCTAACTGCAGCGGCGTGTTGCTGAACGCATGGCGCGCAGCATCTAGATAGGGAAACGGCGGAATGACCACCACGTCGATATTGGCGGGCAGCGCAGCAGAAGCAAACGTTTTGCCAAACGACTCAATCAACGCCGCAGAACCGTTCATTTTCCAGTTACCGGCGATTAATGGCGTACGCATGGATAATCCTCACTCAAGGTGGAGCGAAATGGTATAGGAGCCGCCTTGTCAAGACAACCGCTGTTGCAAGCCCAATGACAAGCAGGACGCGCTTCGCCAAGCAAGGACGGCTATTCACGACCCAGCATGCTAGCCGAGTAGCGCCTGCACTTGACCTGCCAGCTTATTGGCTAAGCGATCCACATCCAAATGAGCGCGCCCTTCCACCATTACGCGGATTAATGGCTCGGTGCCGGATGGGCGCAGCAGTACCCGCCCTTGGTCCCCTAATTCAGCCTCTAATGCAGCAACAGCATCCAACAGCGGTTGGGCAGCCATAACCTCTTTGGCATTCGACCCTGCGGGCAAGCGCACATTAACCAGTGATTGCGGCACTTTTTCCAGCCCTTTCAGCAGCGATGGTAACGGCTTTTGCTCCCGCACCATTAACCCCAGCACCTGCAAGGCTGACACAATACCATCACCGGTCGTTTGTACGTGGCCACAGACAATGTGTCCCGACGCTTCGCCGCCCAGCTCCCAGCCGTTGGCTGCCATCATTTCCATCACGAAGCGGTCGCCTACTTTGGCACGCTGGAACGGGATACCGAGCCGGTCTAATGCCATCCCCAAGCCGAAGTTACTCATCAGCGTGCCGACCACGCCGCCTTCCAGAAGGCCGCGCTCAAAACGGTCACGGGCGATTAAGTACAAAATATCGTCGCCATCGACCTCACGACCATCCGCATCAACGAGCAGTACACGGTCGCCATCGCCATCGAAAGCAATGCCTAAATCCGCCCCTTGCTGAATTACCGCCGCCCGCAGCGCTGCTGGGTGTGTCGATCCCACATGGTGGTTGATATTTAATCCATCTGGCGCAGCGCCAATCACGCTCACTTCCGCCCCTAGCTCGCGAAAAACGCTGGGCGCGATATGGTAAGTGGCACCGTGGGCGCAATCCAATACCACTTTCAGTCCGTGCAGACTAAGTCGGTCCGGCAGGGTAGATTTACAGAACTCAATATAGCGGCCTGCGGCATCGTCAATGCGTGCCGCCTTACCTAGCTGCGCTGCATCGGCGGTGGTCAACGGGGCTTCCAGCATCGCTTCAATGCGGCCTTCCACGTCATCCGGCAGCTTTTTGCCTTCTGCGGAGAAAAACTTAATGCCGTTATCGTCAAACGGATTATGAGAAGCTGAAATCACAATGCCCGCATCCGCCCGGAAGGTACGTGTGAGATAAGCGATCCCAGGCGTGGGCATCGGCCCTAACAGGGAAACATCCACACCGGCGGCTGAAAGCCCCGCTTCCAGCGCCGACTCAAACATATAGCCAGAAATACGCGTGTCTTTACCAATTAATACCCGCGTGCGGCCCTTTTCACGGCGCAGCACCTGCCCAGCGGCCCACCCCAACTTGAGCATAAAGTCAGCAGTAATCGGTGACTGCCCAACGGTACCGCGAATACCATCAGTGCCAAAATAGCGTCGTGTCATAACGAGAGTTCCTTATCAACGGGCGGCTCACAGCCCTCTTGTAGTACCGCCCAAGCCATATTCACAGCATCCACTGTAGGCCCAACATCATGCACTCGTAGAATGCTCGCCCCACGTTCAACCGCCATAGCCGACAAAGCCAAGCCGCCAGCTAACCGCTCTTCTACCGGACGACCCAGTACTTTGCCAATCATGCTTTTACGTGACATGCCTACCAATATCGGCAGATCAAGCGCGAGCAGCGACTCCATATACTTGAGCAAACGCAGGTTATGCTCGACGGTTTTGCCAAACCCAAAGCCAGGGTCGATCAAAAGACGATGACGGCGCAGCCCTGCCGCTTCACAAGCATCGATACGCTCGGATAAATACGCCGCGACCGCACGCTCTACGGGCTCGCTGTACTCAGGAGAGTGCTGCATGTTCTGCGGCTCACCCTGGCGGTGCATCAGACACACAGGCAAACCGCTACTGGCGGCAGCTGCCAGTGCGCCCTCGCGCTCTAGCGCACGCACATCGTTAATCATCCCCGCCCCTAAGGCGCTGGCTTCACGAATTACCGTGGCGCTGCTGGTATCCACCGATACCAACGCATCTAGTTCGCGCACCAGCGCTTCCACTACGGGTGCGACACGGTCTAGCTCTTGCTGCTCAGAAACCGCCATAGCGCCTGGACGGGTCGATTCGCCGCCCACATCAATCAAGGCAGCGCCTTCGGCCAGCATGCGCTCGGCGTGGCGTAGCGCATCTTCTAAGGCAACATGCTGACCACCATCGGAGAACGAATCAGGCGTGACGTTCAAAATACCCATCACCCGTGGAAACGAAAGATCAAGCGTATGGCGCCCACAGCGCAGCTGCAAAGCACTCTCTGCTTGGCGTGAAGGCGATGAAGGCGATGAAGGGTCAACGTTCGGTGTCATGCTACCGCCTAAAAATAGAAAAGAAACGTAACTGCTATTGGCCCACAGCATAACAAAAAGGCGCCCCAATATGGGACGCCTTTGCTAACACCAGCAGTATGGCTTGATTAAGGACCTGCAGGGCCACCTAGCGGGTCAGATGGACGACGGCGAGGCTCATCGTCACCCTCTTCGCCTTCATCGCTTGACGCGTTAGGCGCTTGGTCATCCGCTTTCGCTTCTGGCTTATCGTCGCTGATGCGCATTCCACCACCGGAGGAGTCACCGTCGTTCCAGCCTTCCGGCGGACGCGGGTCACGTCCTTCCATGATGTCTTTAAGCTGGCTGGCGTCGATGGTTTCAAACTTCATCAGCGCTTCTGCCATGGCATCCAGCTTGTCGCGGTTGTCATGCAGAATCTGACGCGCCTGCTCGTAACACTCATCGATAATCTTGCGCACTTCTTTATCAAGACGCGCGGTGGTTTCTCCAGATTTCAGCTTACCACCGCCCTGACCAGGGCCACCGAGGAACTGGTGAGACTCGTCCTCATCGTACATGATCGGACCCATCTCATCCGAGAGACCCCATTTGGCCACCATGTTGTGAGCCAGCTCAGTGGCACGCTTGATGTCGTTAGATGCACCAGTGGTCACACCGTTAGCACCCAGCGTCATCTCTTCGGCAATACGACCGCCAAACAGCGAGCAGATCTGGCTGATAATTTGCTGGCGCGACAGGCTGTAGCGATCCTCTTCCGGCAGGAACATCGTCACACCCAGCGCGCGGCCACGGGGAATAATCGTCACCTTGTAGACCGGATCGTGCTCAGGCATGACCAAGCCAATAATCGCGTGGCCTGCTTCGTGATAAGCGGTATTGAGCTTCTCTTTATCGGTCATGACCATGGATTTGCGCTCAGCGCCCATCATGATCTTGTCCTTGGCCAGCTCAAGCTCTTCCATGCCTACCAGGCGCTTGTTACGACGCGCCGCAAACAGGGCAGCCTCGTTCACCAGGTTGGCCAGGTCGGCACCGGAGAAGCCAGGCGTACCACGGGCAATCAGCTGCGGCTTCACGTCATCCGCCAGCGGCACCTTGCGCAGGTGAACGCCCAGAATATGCTCACGGCCACGGATATCCGGCAAGCCCACGGTTACCTGACGGTCGAAGCGGCCCGGGCGCAGCAGCGCGGGGTCAAGAACGTCCGGGCGGTTGGTGGCGGCGATGACAATAATGCCCTCGTTGGCTTCAAAGCCGTCCATCTCGACCAGCAGCTGGTTCAGCGTCTGCTCACGCTCATCATTACCACCACCCATGCCGGTACCGCGCGAGCGGCCAACAGCATCGATTTCGTCGATAAAGATAATGCAGGGCGCCTGCTTCTTGGCCTGTTCGAACATGTCGCGTACGCGGGACGCACCCACACCGACGAACATTTCAACGAAGTCGGAACCCGAGATGGAGAAGAACGGCACTTTAGCTTCGCCCGCGATAGACTTGGCCAGCAGCGTTTTACCGGTACCGGGCGGGCCCACCATCAGTACGCCGCGGGGAATGGTACCCCCCAGACGCTGGAACTTGGTCGGGTCGCGCAGGAAGTCGACCAGCTCTTCTACTTCCTCCTTCGCTTCGTCGCAGCCTGCGACATCGGCAAAGGTGGTTTTGATCTGATCCTGGGAGAGCAGCTTCGCCTTGGATTTGCCAAAGCTCATCGGGCCACCCTTGCCACCACCGGCACCGCCTTGCATCTGGCGCATGAAGAACATGAAGATCGCCAGAATGAGCAGGATCGGGAAACTGGCAATCAGTAGCCGCGTCCAGATGCTTTGCTGCTCCGGCGCCTTGCCGACCACCGTGACATTGTTGCTCAGCAGGTCGTCGATCAGCTTGGGATCTTCTGCGGCAGGGCGGATGGTCTGGAACTGCGAACCATCGATCCGCTCACCGGTGATGGTATACCCATCGATGGTGACGCTGCGGATCTGCTGATTTTGCACCTGCTGCACAAACTGGGAGTAGTTAGTGGTTTGCGGTGCGCTTTCCGTACTGAAATTATTGAACACTGTCAGTAGAACGGCCGCGATGACCAACCACAGAATCAGGTTCTTCGCCATATCGTTCAAGGGGCTACCCTCATTACAAGAATCCGTCAGTTAACCGCTAATACTCTGACCTTACACTAGAGCTTAACGTTCAACCATTGCCAAAGCACATTTGGCTTTGGGCCATCTGTGTCACGTTCGTCCAATGTACATAATGTGACACACCTTACGCTTGCCTGTCTGGCAATCGTGGTGATAAATCTTTGCTATAGCACTTTGCCATAACACCAGGGCCTTGCCAGCACTGGTTTAACCGCGAAAACCCTCCGCCAAAAAATAGACTTCTCGGGAGCGCGCCCGGGAGGCATCCGGTTTGCGGGTAACCACGCGGTCAAAACTGCCGCGCAGCTCTTTTAGGTAGGCGTCAAAGCCTTCCCCCTGGAAGACCTTTACCAAAAACCGCCCTTTGGGCGAGAGCGTTTCACGGGCCAACTCCAACGCCAGCTCGACAAGATACATCGCTTGTGGCTGATCGATGGCTGCCATACCACTCATATTGGGGGCCATGTCCGACATAACAAGGTCTACCGGACGATTTCCCAGGCGCTCAAGAATCGCGTTAAGTACGCTCTCCTCGGTAAAATCGCCCTGAATAAAGTCCACCCCTGCCAGCGCATCCATCTCCAGAATATCAGAGGCGATGACCACGCCCTCTGGCCCGACTTTTTCGGCGGCGATTTGGCTCCATCCACCGGGGGCTGCCCCCAGATCAATGATCGTCATACCATTACGAAACAGTTTATCCTTCTCATCCAGCTCTAGCAGCTTATAGCTCGCCCGGGAGCGGTAGCCATCCTGCCAGCTCTGTTTTACGTACTGGTCGTCGAAATGTTCTTTCTTCCAGTTGTTGCTGGTTTTGCTCACTGAATGTTTACGGCTTGGAGGCTTTTGCTGCATGTGGGAATCTGACACTGGAATAAGAGATGGGTGCGTTCACGTGATTGCTTTCACTTAGCGGCATTTCACCGTAAGATGGAACGTTAAGCGCTAACCGGGATACCGCAAGATACCATGAGCTTGTCACAGGCACAAAAGAAAGCATTTCGTAGCATTGGCCACCATTTGAACCCCGTGGTCACCGTTTCTGAGAACGGCGTCTCCGAAAACCTGCTCGCAGAACTCAGCCGCGCGCTCAACGACCACGAGCTGATCAAAGTGAAGCTCGCCCTGCCCGAGCGGGATGATCGCGCCGCGATGATCAACGAGCTGCTGGCTGACAGCAAGGCCGAGCTGGTGCAGACCATTGGCAAAATGGCGCTGCTTTATCGCCGCAACCCAAAGGCTAACCCCAAGCTCTCCAACGTTACCCGCTTCGAAAACCATCACGGGCGGCACTAAAGCACACAGTACTATGCTGACACGGTGCCAAGCGCCGCTAAGCTAAAAGGCCCGAAGCAGCTACCTGCATCGGGCCTTTTTTATGGCGCTATCCGCACAATATTAGAGGTGTTCAACACTCTCAATTTCGTACTCAACGTCGCCGCCGGGCGTTTTCACCACCACCACATCGCCCTCTTCTTTACCAATCAGCGCGCGCGCAATGGGTGAAGTGACCGAAATACGCCCCGCTTTAATGTCGGCTTCATCTTCGCCAACAATGCGATAGGTAACGCTGGCATCACTATCCAGGTTCAAGAGCGACACAGTCACCCCAAAAATCACCTTGCCGGTTTTCGGCAGCTTGGTGACATCAATCACCTGGGCGCCAGAGAGCTTACTCTCGATTTCCTGAATACGGCCTTCAATAAACCCCTGTTGTTCACGGGCGGCGTGGTACTCGGCGTTCTCCTTGAGATCGCCGTGTTCACGCGCTTCAGCGATGGCCGCAATCACCTGAGGGCGAGCTTCGCCCTTCAAGTGGTTGAGCTCTTCGCGAAGACTTTTTTCTCCCGCTACCGTCATCGGGACCTTGTTCATTGACTTGCTCCTGCATGCAGATCCTGAAGGCGCCGCACCGTAATCTCCCTACCGTACTCTAGCGCCATGCAAACAGCATTAGCGCCCGCCAAGGTGGTCGCATAGGGCACCTTGCGCGCGAGAGCAGTACGGCGAATGATCGAAGAGTCGTTGATTGCCTGACGACCTTCGGTGGTATTCACGATGTAGGCGATTTCGTCGTTCTTCAGCAGATCGACGATATGGGGACGGCCTTCGTAGACTTTATTGACGTGCTCCACGGGCAGCCCGGCGGCTTCGAGGGCCGCAGCGGTACCGCGTGTTGCACATAGCGTGAAGCCCAATGTTAGCAGAGAACGGGCCACTTCGATAATCCCCTGCTTATCAGGCTCACGCACCGACAGGAACGCTTTACGGTCGCCATCCAGCGCCGGGATCGCCTCGCCCGCGCCCAGCTGCGCCTTGAAAAAGGCTTCCGCGAAGGTATCGCCCGAGCCCATCACTTCACCGGTGGATTTCATTTCCGGCGAGAGAATTGGATCAACGCCCTGGAACTTGTTGAACGGGAAGACCGCTTCTTTGACGCTATAGAAGTGCGGCACTATCTCACGTTCGAAGCCCTGCTCGGCCAGCGTCTTACCAGCCATGCAGCGCGCGGCAATCTGCGCCAGCGAGGTGCCGATGCACTTGGAAACAAACGGCACGGTACGCGATGCACGAGGGTTGACCTCGATCACGTAGATCTCGCCCTCCTGCCAGGCCAGCTGCACGTTCATCAGGCCTTTGACGCCCAGCTCCACGGCCATTTTCTTGACCTGCTCACGCATCTCGTCCTGCACGTCGGCAGGCAGCGAGTAAGGCGGCAGCGCGCAGGCGGAGTCACCGGAGTGAACGCCCGCTTGCTCGACGTGCTGCATGATACCGCCAATCACGACCTGCTGGCCGTCAGAGACCGCATCGATATCCACTTCCACCGCCGCGCTCAGGAAGTGATCCAGCAGTACCGGAGAGTCGTTAGAGACCTTCACCGCGTTGGTCATGTAGTTTTCGAGCTCAGAGGCATCGTAGACGATCTCCATGGCACGGCCACCTAGTACGTAGCTGGGGCGCACGACCAGCGGGTAGCCGATCTTCTCGGCCTTGGTGAAGGCTTCTTCGAAGCTCCGGGCCGTGGCGTTGGGCGGCTGCTTCAGGTCGAGCTTGTCGATCATCACCTGGAAGCGCTCGCGGTCTTCGGCGCGATCGATGGCGTCCGGCGTGGTACCGATGATCGGCACGCCTGCCGCTTCCAGCTCACGAGCCAGCTTCAGCGGCGTTTGGCCGCCGAACTGGACGATGACGCCCACCGGCTTCTCCTTGTCGGCGATTTCCAGCACGTCTTCCAGCGTCACCGGCTCGAAGTAGAGACGGTCGGAGGTGTCGTAGTCGGTGGAGACGGTTTCCGGGTTGCAGTTGACCATGATGGTTTCATAGCCGTCGTCGCGCATGGCGAAGGCGGCGTGCACACAGCAGTAGTCGAACTCGATACCCTGACCGATACGGTTCGGGCCACCGCCCAGCACCATGATCTTCTGGCGATCCGACACGTCCGCTTCGCACTCCTCTTCATAGGTGGAGTACATGTAGGCGGTATCGGAAGCAAACTCGGCGGCACAGGTGTCCACGCGCTTGTACACCGGGCGAATGCCTGCTGCCTGACGCGTCTTGCGGAACTCCTTCTCGGAGACGCCCAGCAGCTTCGCCAGCCGCGCATCGGAGAAGCCCTTGCGCTTGAGCTGGAACAGCTCACGCGCCGAGAACTCTGCCAGGGCGCGCTTGGACACGGCGGCTTCGGTGAGAATCAGGTCTTCCATTTGCACCAGGAACCAGCGGTCGATGTTGGTCAGCGCAAAGATCTCTTCCACGCTCATACCAGCGCGCATAGCATCAGCCACAAAGAAGATACGCTCGGCACCCGCGGCCTGCAGCTCGCCCTTAATCTGGGCCATCGTTTCATCGGTGAACTCGGTAATGATCGGGTCGAGGCCGTCGTTACCGGTTTCCATACCGCGCAGCGCTTTTTGCAGCGACTCTTGGAACGTGCGGCCAATCGCCATCACTTCACCCACCGACTTCATCTGGGTGGTCAGGCGGTCGTTCGCTTGGGGGAATTTCTCGAACGTAAAGCGCGGAATTTTGGTCACGACATAGTCGATGGACGGCTCAAACGACGCTGGTGTTTGACCGCCAGTAATATCGTTCTGCAGCTCGTCAAGGGTGTAACCCACCGCCAGCTTCGCGGCGATTTTAGCAATCGGGAAACCGGTGGCCTTCGATGCCAGCGCCGACGAGCGCGACACACGCGGGTTCATCTCGATCACGACCAGACGACCGGTTTTCGGGTCCATACCAAACTGCACGTTGGAGCCGCCGGTTTCCACGCCGATTTCACGCAGTACCGCGAGGCTCGCGTCCCGCATGATCTGGTACTCTTTATCGGTCAGCGTTTGTGCCGGCGCGACAGTGATGGAGTCGCCGGTGTGGACGCCCATGGGGTCGAAGTTCTCGATGGCGCAAACGATAATGCAGTTATCGTTTTTGTCGCGCACCACTTCCATTTCGTACTCTTTCCAACCCAGCAGCGACTCATCAATCAGCAGCTCGTGGTTATTGGAAAGCTCGAAACCGCGGGTACAGATCTCTTCGAACTCTTCCTTGTTGTACGCCACACCGCCGCCAGAGCCACCCATGGTGTAGGAAGGACGAATAATTGTTGGGAAACCTAGCTCTGCCTGAATTTCCCACGCCTCGTCCATGGTGTGCGCCACTTTGGCTTTCGGGCACTCCAGGCCAATGCGCTTCATGGCTTGGTCGAACAGGTCGCGGTCTTCCGCCATATTAATGGCGTCGGCGTTGGCGCCGATCATCTCAACACTGTACTTAGCAAGTACGCCATGTTTTTCAAGATCCAGCGCACAGTTCAGCGCGGTTTGGCCGCCCATGGTGGGGAGAATGGCGTCCGGGCGCTCGACTTCGATAATTTTCTCAACCGCCTGCCAGGTAATCGGCTCGATGTAGGTGGCATCGGCCATGGCCGGGTCGGTCATGATGGTGGCCGGATTAGAGTTGACCAAAATAACCCGGTAACCCTCTTCGCGCAGCGCTTTACACGCCTGAGCGCCAGAGTAGTCGAATTCGCAGGCCTGGCCGATGACAATCGGACCAGCGCCAATGATAAGAATGCTATTGATATCGGTACGCTTAGGCATAACGGTTCCCGCAAAAAGTGGTGACGATGAGCATCAAAACGGCGTAACTAGGCAATGAGAGGCAGCGTGGCTAACTTAGCGGCGCGCCTGCATCATGGCGATAAAGCGATCAAATAGCGGCGCTACATCGCGCGGGCCAGGGCTGGCTTCCGGGTGGCCCTGAAAGCTAAACGCCGGGCGGTCGGTACGCTCAATGCCCTGCAGGGTGCCATCGAACAGCGAGCGGTGCGTGGCACGTACGTTGCTGGGCAGGGAGGCTTCATCGGCGGCAAAGCCATGGTTCTGGCTGGTGATCATCACCGTGCCGGTATCTAGGTCTTGTACCGGATGGTTAGCACCATGGTGGCCGTGGCCCATCTTGACGGTTTTGGCACCGGAGGCCAGCGCCAGCAGCTGGTGGCCCAAGCAAATGCCGAACACCGGCGTGTCGGTTTCCAACACTTCCTGGATCGCTTTGATGGCGTAGTCACAGGGCTCGGGGTCGCCGGGGCCGTTAGCCAGGAACACGCCATCCGGGTTCATCGCCAGCACCTCTGCCGCAGGCGTTTGCGCCGGCACCACGGTCAAGCGGCAGCCGCGCGCCGCCAGCATACGCAGGATGTTGAACTTCACGCCGTAATCAAACGCGACCACATGGTAAGGGCGCTCGCCCTGGCTCGCATCCGCATAGCCTTCGCCCAAGGCCCACTCGCCTTCCGACCACTCGTAAGCCTCTTTGCAGGAGACTTCCTTGGCTAAATCCATGCCCTTCAAGCCCGGAAATGCCTTCGCCGCCGCCAGCGCCCGCTCGACGGCATCCTCACCTTCTGCATCGACACCCGCCAGAATCGCACCGTTCTGGGCACCTTTATCGCGCAAAATACGCGTCAGGCGGCGGGTATCGATATCCGCAATACCCAGCACGTTGTGGCTTTTCAGGTAATCAGAGAGGGTTTGCTCAGAACGGAAGCTACTGGCCAGCAGGGGGAGATCGCGAATTACCAAGCCAGCTGCCGCAATCGAGGCGGACTCTACATCTTCAGAGTTAATGCCAGTGTTGCCGATGTGCGGGTAAGTCAGGGTGACGATTTGGCGGGTGTAAGAGGGGTCGGTGAGGATTTCCTGGTAGCCGGTCATGGCTGTATTGAACACCACCTCACCGCTTGTGACTCCATCCGCGCCAATGGCAGTTCCATGAAACACACTGCCATCTTCCAGGGCCAATATCGCGGGTTTGCTCAATGCGGGGTTATTCAAGACAAGTTCTCCCATGCTGGTGGGAGCCTGTGGGCGCAGGCTCGGCGATCCGGTTGTCGGCGTTTGCGTGCAAACGTCGGGTCGTAAAAAAGCGGGACGAAGCCGATAATAAAAAATCGGTTTCATCCCGCTTGTTGTTCTCTTTCCTTGGCCTTCATAACGGTGTTAGCCATGGCGCAGCATTTAGCTGACTACTTTTCCCACTTAACGGCCAGTGCAACAAGCGCGGTGCTCTCTCTGCTCTCTCTACAGCTCTTCACTGTAGATATTTTGCTGCTCTTTGCAGCCACTGGGCCAAAATTTTTGGAATGTTACAGCATTTAGCGCATCAGGGCCAGCGCTTTATGCCGACCTTGGTCTAACACAAGCCCACGGCTCAGCTCAGCGCCAGCACGTCCTGCATGTCATAACGGCCATGCGGCTGAGCGGCCACCCAGCGTGCCGCCCGCACGGCCCCTTTGGCGAAGGTCATACGGCTGGAAGCTTTATGAGTGATTTCGATGCGCTCGCCTTCGGTGGCGAACATCACCGTGTGCTCACCGACGATATCGCCCGCCCGCACGGTAGCGAAGCCGATCTCTTTATCGGTACGCGGGCCGCACTGCCCAACCCGCTCAAACACGCCGTGCTCTTTCAAGGTACGGCCCAAACTTTCGGCCACCACTTCACCCATTTTAATGGCCGTGCCGGAAGGCGCATCGACTTTATAGCGGTGGTGGGACTCAATCACCTCAATATCGTAGCCTTCATCACCCAGCGCCTTGGCCGCCGTTTCCAGTAGCTTGAGCGTCAGGTTCACGCCCACGCTCATGTTGGGAGCAAACACCATGGCCACCTTATCGCGGTAGCTATCTAGCTCGGCCAGCTCTTCATCGTTCATACCGGTGGTGCCGATCACGATGCACTTACCGTGCTCAGCGCAGAATGCCAGATTCGCCAAGGTGACTTGGGGCGCAGTGAAGTCGATCAGCACGTCGAAGTCATCCACAATGGCGTCGAGCGAATCCACGGCGGCCACACCACGCTTACCCACACCTGCCAGCTCGCCGATATCTACGCCCGCCAGGGAGCTGCCCGGCTCCACAATACCGCCTGCAAGCGAGGCATCAGCCTGTTGCTCAACAGCGTTAACTAACGTGCGGCCCATGCGGCCAGCTACGCCTACAATGGCAATTCGGGTCATGGAAACTCCTACGCGTGCGCTATTTGGCATCAACTAGAAACAAAAAAGGTGGCCGCGATTATAGCAGACCACCCTTAGCGATGCGGCGCTAACGGCAGCGCCCTTCATGCACTTTCAATTCTCCCAGACAATCTCCAGCGACTCGTCTTTCGCCATACGCATTAGATGGCTCTCGACCACGCCCTCTAGCTGGTCCAAGTGCTCTTCTTCCAGGGTTTCGATGGAGACCAGTAGCCGATCAGGTTCGGCGTGCATCAGGCAAGTACCGCTGGCAAACACGATCTTGGCGTCCTGCTCACTGTGCTCCACCTCAAGCTTATGCGCCCAGTGTTTACACAGGCGGTTGATCAACCGCGCGCCGGATGGGGTGGCAATTTCTGCTCGGGATAAAGGCATAGAGATCTCTCCATATAGGTGGCGGGTGAGCACCCACTAGCCTAATCCCCACCGCGATAAGAGCCAAGCGTTGAATGAGAATTCGTTGCAACGGTGCAGCCACCTAGCTACATGCAACAAAAAACCAGCACCCAATGGATGCTGGTTTTTAGCGTTGCTACACAAACTGCATGAAATAGATAAAGACCTTACGGCTTCATCTCTTCAAAGAACTTCTTCACGCTATCGAAGAAGCCAGTCTTCTTCGGCGAGTGGCTATGACTATTGCTGTCATCAAAGCTCTTTTGCAGCTGGCGAAGCAGGTCTTTCTGCTCGTCGTTGAGGTTGACGGGCGTTTCCAACACTACTTTGCACAGCAGGTCGCCGGGGGCACCGCCGCGTACCGGCTTCACGCCTTTGCCGCGCAGGCGGAAGAGTTTGCCGGTTTGGGTTTCCGGCGGGATCTTCAGCTTCACGCGACCATCTAGCGTGGGCACTTCCAGCTCGCCACCTAACGCTGCATCAACAAAGTTGATCGGCACGTCGCACTGCAGGTGCTTACCGTCACGCTTGAAGATGTGGTGCGGCTTAATGGACACCTGAACGTACAGATCGCCCGCCGGGCCACCGTTCACGCCGCTCTCGCCTTCGCCGTTGAGACGAATACGGTCTCCCGTATCCACACCCGGCGGAATCTTCACCGAGAGGGTGCGGGTTTCGCGCACGCGCCCTTCGCCGTTACATTTGTGGCACGGCACTTTGATGTGCTGGCCACTGCCGTGACAGGTCGGGCAGGTTTGCTGAACCGCAAAGAAGCCCTGCTGCATGCGTACTTGGCCGTGACCATGACAGGTCGGGCAGGTCTCTTTGGTGGAGCCCGGCTCGGCGCCGCCACCGTCACAGCGGTCACACTCAATATGACGCGGGACGCGAATATCCACCGTGGTGCCCGCCACTGCGCTCTCTAGATCCAGCTCTAGGTTGTAGCGCAGGTCGGAACCCCGTGCAGGTGCGTTGGGCCCACGACGACGGCCACCGCCGCCACCGAAGATATCGCCAAACACATCGCCGAAGATATCGCTGAAATCGCCAGCGCCGCCGCCACCGAAGCCGCCGCCCTGGCCGTCCACACCGGCATGGCCGAACTGGTCGTAGGCCGCGCGCTTCTCACCATCGCTCAGAACTTCGTAAGCTTCCGACACTTCGCGGAATTTTTCCGCTGCGGAGGTATCGTCCGGGTTTCGATCAGGGTGGAATTTTTGCGCCAGACGGCGATAGGCCTTTTTGATCTCTTTCTGATCGGCCCCTTTTTCGACACCCAGGACTTCGTAATAATCGCGTTTGGACATGGGTCCTACGCCTCCTGGTTAGCTACACACTATAGGCGTCTCGGCCGCGGAAACAGCAACGCGGGAGTTGCCTCCCGCGTCACCGCTTTCCTTGGCAGAAAGAGGTGGGTTACTGCTTCTTCTTGTCGTCGTTGACTTCTTCGTACTCGGCGTCAACCACGTCATCGTCCTGCTTGGTGTTGGCTTCTTCAGCACCTTCACCACCCGCCTGGGCCGCTTCTGCCTGTTCGGCGTACATCTTTTGCGCCAGCTGGCCGGAGACTTCGGTCAGCGCATCCAGTTTCTTCTGGATGTCGTCCTGGTCATCGGTTTTCACCGCTTCTTCCAGTTCGGCGATGGCGGTTTCGATGGCCTGTTTCTCGTCATCGGTGGCCTTATCGCCCGCTTCTTGAACGGTCTTACGGGTGGCGTGAATCATGCCGTCCGCTTGGTTACGCAGCTGCACCAGCGCTTCGAACTTTTTGTCTTCGTCCGCGTGGGCTTCGGCATCACGCACCATTTGCTCGATCTCTTCATCGGAGAGGCCGCTAGACGCCTTGATGACGATGGACTGCTCTTTGCCGGTCGCCTTGTCTTTGGCAGACACGTTCAGAATACCGTTGGCATCGAGGTCGAACGCCACTTCGATCTGCGGCACACCGCGCGGTGCCGGCGGAATGTCGGCGAGGTCGAAGCGACCCAGCGACTTGTTCTGCGACACTTGCTTACGCTCACCTTGAACGACGTGAATGGTCACGGCGGTCTGGTTGTCATCCGCGGTCGAGAAGGTTTGCGTCTTCTTGGTCGGGATGGTGGTGTTCTTGTCGATCAGCGGCGTCATCACGCCACCCAGGGTTTCGATACCCAGGGTCAGCGGGGTAACGTCAAGCAGCAGAACGTCTTTTACGTCGCCACCCAATACACCGCCCTGAATCGCAGCGCCCACGGCAACCGCTTCATCCGGGTTCACGTCTTTACGGGCTTCTTTACCGAAGAAGTCTGCCGCTTTCTTCTGAACCAACGGCATGCGGGTCTGACCGCCGACCAGGATCACTTCGTCGATTTCAGAAGCGGATAAGCCTGCATCTTTCAGCGCCATTTTGCACGGCTCGAGCGAACGCTGTACCAGGTCTTCGACCAGCGACTCCAGTTTGGCACGAGTCACCTTCACGTTGAGGTGTTTCGGGCCAGTGTTGTCGGCGGTGATGTACGGCAAGTTCACATCGGTCTGCTGGGCGCTGGAAAGCTCGATTTTGGCTTTCTCGGCGGCTTCTTTCAGACGCTGCATGGCCAGATTGTCACCAGACAAATCGATACCGCTGTCCGACTTGAACTGATCGACCAGATAGTTGATCAGCGCGAGGTCGAAATCTTCACCACCCAGGAAGGTGTCACCGTTGGTTGCCAATACTTCGAACTGCGTTTCGCCATCCACGTCGGCGACTTCGATGATGGAAATATCGAAGGTACCACCACCCAAGTCGTAGACTGCGATGGTTTTGTCGCCACGGGCTTTGTCCATGCCGTAGGCCAGAGCAGCAGCGGTCGGCTCGTTGATGATACGCTTGACGTCTAGACCGGCAATGCGGCCTGCATCTTTAGTAGCCTGACGCTGGCTGTCGTTGAAGTAGGCCGGTACGGTGATGACCGCTTCGGTGACCGCTTCGCCGAGATAATCTTCGGCGGTTTTCTTCATCTTCTTCAGCACTTCCGCACTCACCTGCGGCGGTGCCATTTTTTTGCCTTTTACTTCTACCCACGCGTCACCGTTGTCGGCTTCGGCGATTTTGTAGGGCACCATCTTGATGTCTTTTTGAACGACGTCGTCTTTGAAGCGACGGCCAATCAGACGCTTGATGGCGTAAAGAGTGTTTTCCGGGTTAGTCACGGCCTGGCGCTTGGCGGCCTGGCCTACCAGGATTTCACCGTCGTCGGTGTAGGCAATGATAGAAGGCGTGGTACGACCGCCTTCGGCGTTTTCAATGACTTTAGCGCTGTCACCATCGAGCACGGCCACACAAGAGTTAGTGGTGCCCAGGTCGATACCAATAATGCGTCCCATAGTAAAAACCTCGAATTCAGTTGTTACAAAACTAAAAAATTTGTTCTTTAAACAAGTTGCGGGCTTATCCCGCGGGGTTGACCTTTATTTGGGGGCCGCTTGCCGCATTTCAAGGGCTTTTTTTGCGGCAATGCGTCAACGCGGCTTAATTCGCTTTTTGGCTGACCACGACCATGGCAGGACGCACGAGGCGGCCGTTCAACAGATAGCCTTTCTGCATCACATCCATCACGGTGTTGGGGTCGAGCTCTGGGTTCGGTACCATCGCCATGGCTTCATGCACCTGCGGATCGAAGGGCTCGCCCTGAGGCTCGATGCTTTCGACGCCAAACTTGCTCAGCACGTCGAGCTGCATCTTGAGGGTCATGGAGACACCTTCGCGATGCGCCTCGGACGCATCGTCCTGCATGCTTTCCAGCGCTTTCTCCAAGCTATCCACCACGGGCAGTAGCTCTTTGACAAACTTCTCTAGGGCAAACTTGCGCGCCTTTTCGGCTTCTTGCTCCGCCCGGCGGCGAACGTTCTGAGCTTCGGCAGCAGCCCGCAGCGCTTGGTCTTTGGCTTCCGCCAGGCTCTGCTCGAGCTCTTCTACCTGAGCGGCCAGCACGTCGGCTTCGGGGCTACCAGCGCTATCTTTCAGCGGTGCATCGTCATCGATCAGCCCTTCCAGTTCGCCTTCCACCAACCGCTCTTCGGCAGACTGGTCGGTGACCTCTGCTTCCTGCTCTTGGCGTGCCAGCTCATCTTCCAACGGGGTTTGCGGTTCTTTTGCCATGCCTTGCTCCTGGAATAAGTAATGGTGCCGGTGGCGGCCACCTGAGGTAAGTAGCGGGTGTTAACCACGTATGCAGCCTATATGGGGGCCATCAAAGCCATCTCAAGAGGGGCATTGAAGTGAGTGATCGACTACTGTATAAAACAACAATTATTGGATAAGTATCCAGCTTCTGTGCCGCACCGCCTCAGGAGGCCTTATGCTTACGCAGCTAGCGATCCAAGACTATGCGATCGTTGATCGTCTCGAACTCGACCTCACCCGTGGCATGACCGCCATTACGGGGGAAACCGGGGCGGGTAAATCCATTCTGCTGGGTGCTCTGGGGCTCTGCCTGGGCGAGCGCGCCGATGCGGGTAGCGTGCGCCACGGCTGCGAGCGAACCGACCTCTCCGCCCGTTTCGATATCCAGCACCTGCCCGCAGCAGCCGAGTGGCTCGACGCCCGCGAGCTGCCTGCCGATGAGTGCCTCTTGCGTCGCGTGGTTACTGCCAACGGGCGCTCCAAGGCGTGGATCAATGGCCACCCAGCGACCATTGCCGATTTGAAATCTCTGGGTGAACAGCTGATTCAGATTCATGGCCAGCATGCCCACCAAGCCTTGATGCGGGAAGAGACGCACTTGGCGCTACTGGATGACTACGCCGGGCTTCGCGAACGCAGCCAGCAGCTCGCCGAGACGTTCCGCGAGTGGCGCAGTGCCCGCCGTCTGCTGAAAAAACTCAGTGAAGAGGGCAGCGAAGTCGAGGCCAAACGCCAACTACTGCGCTATCAAGTCGAGGAGCTGGACCAGTTGGGCCTTGCCGAAGGTGAGCTGCAAACCTTGGAAGAGGAGCAGCACACCCTGGCCCACGCCGAAGAGACCCTACGTGAAACCCAGTTTGCCGCCGACTGCTGCGAAAGCGATGAAGGGGGCGCGCTGTCGCTTCTCAACCAAGCCTACGCCCACTTAAGCGCGCTGCCCGGCAGCGACAAAGGCACGCTGGCCAATACGCTCACCATGTTGAGCGATGCCCGAATTCAAGTCGAAGAAGCCGCTAGCGAGCTGCACCGATTGGCCAGCACCACCGAACTGGACCCAGAGCGACTGGCGTGGGTCGAGGAGCGCATGGGCGACGTACACCGCATTGCCCGTAAGCACCACGTCGCTCCCGAAGAGATTTGCGCGCTGCATGCCCAACTCAAACAAGAGGTGGCGCAGCTCGAAGCCAGCGATGACGATCTAGAAGCCCTCAGCAGTCAAGTGGCCGAGTACCGCGAGCTTTACCGCAGCGAGGCCAAGCAGCTCACCGAAGCACGCCAAAAGGCTGCTGTTCGCTTGGGCAAAGAGGTGCAGCAGCAGTTGGCCTTCCTGGCCATGGGCAAAGCACGTTTCGACGTGGACGTCACCCCGCGCGAAACACCTTCCCCCGAGGGCTTGGACCATGTGCAATTCCTGATCAGCGCCAACCCGGGCCAACCCGCCCGGCCGCTCACTAAAGTCGCTTCCGGCGGCGAGCTGTCGCGCATCAGCCTGGCCATTCAGGTGGTAGCGGCGTCGCATTCGACGATTCCGAGCTTGGTCTTCGATGAAGTGGACGTGGGTATTTCTGGGGCAACGGCGGAAATCGTCGGCCAACTGCTACGTAAACTAGGCGAAAACGGCCAGGTGATGACCGTGACCCACCTGCCGCAGGTGGCCGCCCAGGCGCATCAGCATCTGCACATCGAAAAGCGCGCCAAGCGAGACACCACACTCACCCACATGGCGCTGCTGGACGAACGCGGCCGGATTAGCGAGCTGGCGAGGATGCTGGGCGGCGTGACGCTTTCCGACCAAACCCTGGCCCATGCACGTGAGATGCTTCACGCCAGCCAGCGCCCTCCTCACTAAGTTCAACCAAACTCAACCAAGCCCACGCCAAGCCTTTGCCCTCCGCCGGGCGAAGGCGGCAGTGCTTCGGCCATCACGCGACCTACAAAAACGCCCCTGAGGCGCCAGATGAACTGCTCTGGCACCCCAAGGGCGTTTTCATGTGGCAGCGGACTACTTGCGGTTCGTGGGGCCACTGTCCTGGCGCGTGACGTCCGACCCACGGGGGCGTACGTACAGCACCAGAGCGTGATCCACTAGCTCGTAGCCGTGCTCTTCGGCGATCTCTTGCTGGCGACGCTCGATGATGTCATCGACGAACTCGATGATTTCACCGCTTTCCAGACACACCATGTGGTCGTGGTGGTCTTCTTGGGTCATCTCGAAGACCGCATGGCCACCGTCGAAATTGTGACGAATCACAAGGCCTGCCGACTCGAACTGAGTCAGCACGCGGTAGACGGTCGCCAGACCAACATCCTCGCCCGCATCAATCAGTGTTTTATACACTTCTTCTGCGCTAAGGTGGTGTTGGCCCGAAGCATTTTCGAGAATCTGCAGGATCTTGACGCGCGGCAGGGTCACTTTCAGCCCGGCTTTGCGTAGTTCATGGTTCTGATCGGCCATGGTTGCTCTTCGCAGTAACAGGTTAGGTCGGGTATCATCGACCGAAACCACGATAGTGAAGAACAGGCTCAAATGCAAAAATTGACTCGTATCATTACCCTTTCCGTCGCCCTGACCATTGTCAGTGGCTGTAGCTATGTCGGCGTTTATAAGCGTGACATCCCCCAGGGCAACCTGATCACCCAGGAGATGGTCAGCCAGCTCCAGCCGGGCATGACTCAAGAGCAGGTAGCCTACGTAATGGGCCGCCCACTGCTGGAAGCGCCCTTCGACTCCCGCGAATGGGACTACGTTTACCGCATCGATAAAGCCTATGGAGATGTTGAGCAGCGCCGCGTCACGCTCACGTTTGATGACGCGAGCCGACTGGTCAACATTGAGCAGGAGGGAGACCTATCCCGCGACCTGCCGGTGAGCACAGACCGCGGTATGGGGCCGGCCGTTGAAGGTGCCGACCCGCTAGATGCACTGCCCAGCCAGCGAACACCCACGCCGGAAACCGCCCCCGAGCCGCAGCCGATCATCACTGGCGAGTAAGCGCCAGGCTACTGCTCTTTGGCCTGACGCTTGGCCCGCTCTAGGCGGGCCACCTTCGGGTCGATCTGCAGCGGGCGATACACCTCCACACGATCGCCCTCGCGCAGCGGCTCCTTATCGGGGTGGCGCAACGCCTTGCCGAAGATGCCCAGCGGCGCCTGCTCGAAGGTCTTGGCGGGCAGTTCCTGAAACAGGCTGGGCAGGTCAGCCATGGCAACGGCTGCTCTGGCAGTGGTGCC
Source organism: Halomonas sp. Cn5-12 (assembly GCF_021532545.1). NCBI lineage: Bacteria > Pseudomonadati > Pseudomonadota > Gammaproteobacteria > Oceanospirillales > Halomonadaceae > Halomonas > Halomonas sp. Cn5-12. The sequence goes on along the minus strand of NZ_JAKGAY010000018.1, from coordinate 16,996 downwards.
GCTGGGTACCTTCAGCGCGACGATTCGCTGCTTGTGAGGCAGCGCGAAGGCCACCTCGACGGCAATGTCATCAACGGCCATACAGTTCGTTGGCGCGCTTGGTGAAGGCATCGACCAATTGCCCAGCAATCTGCTGGAACAGTTTGCCAAACGCCATGCTCAGCAACCGATTGGCAAATACGAACTCCATTTCCAGGCTGACCTTGCAAGCATCATCCCCCATGGGGATGAACAGCCAGCGGCCTTTGAGCTGCTTGAAGGGCCCTTTGACCAGCGAAAGCTCGATCCGCTCTGGTGCGTGCAGGTCGTTGCGCGTAGTGATGGTTTGCTCGACCCCCGCACGACCCAGAGTCATTTCTCCGACCAGGTGCTGATCGTCCTTTTCCAGCAGACGCGCGCGGCGGCATCCCGGCAGGAACTCGGGGTAACGTTCGAAGTCATTGACCAAATCGAACATTTGTTGGGGGGTGTGCCGCACCAAGGCGGTACGATTAACGGTTGGCATTGACCTCTCCGCTGACTTCACAGTGCCCAAAGCGTATCATGGGAAACATTTTTTCAGACCTTGAATGGTATCACGCCTCCCCACATAACGAAGGGGGATGCTACTGACAGATCAACGATGAGGTTCCATGGCCACTAAGAAAGGTAACAGCAAGGGCCCCGGCAGCAGTGTCATTGCCCAGAACAAGAAGGCACGATTTGAGTACCATATCGACGAAACCTTCGAAGCGGGTTTAGCGCTGGCTGGCTGGGAAGTGAAAAGCCTGCGTGCTGGTAAAGCGCAGCTCACCGACACCTACATTTTAATTCGCAACGGCGAAGCGTTCCTGCTGGGCAGCCATATTATGCCGCTGAATACGGCCAGCACCCATGAAATTGCTGATCCCACGCGAACTCGTAAGCTGCTGCTTCACCGTAAAGAGATCGCCAAAATCTTTTCGGTCACCCAGGACAAGGGCCACACCTGTGTGCCGCTCAAGCTCTACTGGAAGCGCAACAAAGTGAAGTGCGAGCTGGCGCTGGTAACCGGTAAGAAACTCCATGATAAGCGGGCCACTGAGAAGGACCGCGACTGGAATCGCCAAAAAGGTCGAATTATGCGGGAACATAACAAGGCATAACTGGTCAATTAGCGATGAGCACGTTAGAATACGGCTCTGACTAAGGGGGCGACATGGTTTCGACGCCGGTGACAAACCCTGCGGTGCATGCCGAGAGCGTGATGTATCTCGTAAATACCACATCACGAAAAATAGTCGCAAACGACGAAAACTACGCTCAAGGCGCGCTGGCAGCTTAAACCCTGCTAGCTTCTTGTCTGGCCCCAAGGTGATGTGCCTATTCATCACTGCGGGGATATGAGCTAAAGCTGATAGGACCGCGGTTGGCGGTGTCTTCTCGTCAACCGTTAAACTTTAGAAGGCTCGCGTGGCTGAATCCTGACCGTCGGAGTCAGTCGCGCTAAAGCAAATGACGGAATCTAAGCATGTAGAGCCAATGGGCGCGTGCTGGCGGACGCGGGTTCAATTCCCGCCGCCTCCACCACCTTACTATGCAAATCAAGCACCTACGGGTGCTTTTTTTGTGCCTGTCGTCTGAGAATGGCCTGTTTAGGCATAGCGTGGTCAGTTTTTTAGTCAGCTTTTACAGCCTGCTCCCTGATACCTTCCCACTAGCGTTCGATAACGTCACTGGCTATACTCGCACCTAAATACTGTATATAACACCAGCTATTTAAGGAGGCGCTTATGTCAGAGAAAACGTACCAAGCCCTGGTCGAGCGCGTGAAGCGCAAGATCGGCAGCCCTGCCGCTCAGTCAAAGCACTGTGTTGAGATCCAACGTCAGCCCGACGACACTGCGGAAGATTGGGCACAGCTGCTGGCAGACCTAAGCACCGTCGAGAACGTGACGATGATCCCTCTCGACGATACAGCCGAGCATGTACGCCTGCGCTGGAATCCTGAGGAATCGATGGCATGAGCATTCACCTGACCATCATGGGCCGCGTTGACACTACTGCCCCACCGGTAAAGCTGCCACTCGCTGCGGGTGAAGTGCGCACCGGGTTTCCTAGTCCTGCCGATGACTATTTGGAAGGCGAGCTGGATCTAGTAGAGCATTTGATTCAGCACCCCAGCGCTACCTATTTCCTACGCACCAAAGGCACCAGCATGGAAGGCGTGGGTATCTATGACGGCGACCTGCTGATTGTCGATCGCTCGATAGAGCCCAAGCCAGGTCATATCGTCATCATGAGCGTAGACGGTGAGCTGACCTGCAAGCGCTACAGCGTAATGGGCAACCGCCACTACTTGTTTGCGGCTAACCCTGAGTTTCGGCCGATACCGCTCGAAGGCCGGGAATGCCAAGTGTGGGGCGTTGTCACCCATAACATTCACGCTTTGGCCCCAGGCTTCACCGTATGATCGCCTTAGTCGATTGCAACAACTTCTACGTAAGCTGTGAGCGAGTCTTTAACCCTAAGCTTGAAGGTCGACCGGTCGGCGTACTGTCGAATAACGATGGTTGCGTGGTGGCGCGCTCGCAAGAGATCAAGCAACTGGGCGTGGCCATGGGCGCTCCTGCCCACCAGATCGAACCGCACATACGCCGCCAGTGCATCCTGCTGAGCTCAAACTACGCGCTCTATGGCGATATGAGCAGACGCGTCACCGATGTGCTTAGCCAACACACGCCCCACGTTGACGTGTACTCCATCGATGAGTCATTCCTTTCCTTTGAAGGCTTCCCTACTGAAACTCTGATCGAGCGCTGCCAGGCAATGCGCTACCAGGTGCGTCGTGATACCGGCATACCCGTTAGTGTAGGCCTCAGCACGTCCAAAACGTTGGCGAAGATCGCTAACCATCGTGCCAAAAAAGAGGCCTGCTTTGATGGCGTGATGATGATGGAGCCAGGCAGCGACAACACCCGAGCATTTCTGCAGCAGTTGCCGGTGACAGAGATCTGGGGCGTGGCCGGTCGAAGTGCTGCACGTTTGCGCACACTCGGTATAGAGACGGCCTGGCAACTCAGAGAGGCCAGTCCCAAGCACCTACGCAAGCACTTCTCGGTGGTGATGGAGCGCATCGTCTACGAGCTACGTGGTGAAGACTGCATTCCACTGGATGATATGACCCAGCCTAAAAAGCAGATCATGGTCAGCCGATCCTTTGGGCGCCTCACTCAGAACAAAACGGACTTGCGCGAAGCCGTACGCACCCACACCAGCCGCGCTGGCGAGAAGCTACGCAAGCAACAGGGGCTTGCCCAAGCCATTATGGTTTTCGTGCGCACGAATCGTTTCAGGCAGGACCTACCCAGTTATAGCAAGAGCATCGTCATTCCCCTGCCCTATGCCACGTGCGATAGCCGCGACTTGATACGCGCTGCGATGGCCGGACTGGAGCAGATATTCAAAAGCGGGATCTGGTATCAAAAATGCGGCGTCATGCTTTTGGATCTGTGCGATCACCACAATGAGCAGCTTGGGCTACTGGGTGAACATCAGAGCAATGAGAAGCGAGAACGCAATGAAAAGCTGATGGCCACGCTTGATAAGCTAAATCGGGAACATGGAAAAAATACGGTGCGGCTGGGTATGCCGAGGAAGGTAAATGCTTGGGAGTTGCGTTGCGAGAACCGAACGCCTAGGTATACTACGAGGTGGGATGAGCTTCCTAATGCGACATCTTAAATATTTATTATAGCCGAGAGAGAAGCAAGCATGTGGTCTATAGTCGCGGCAATAATTGCTGCCTTTTTATCCTCTTTTTTGACTACTATATTCGCATCGCGGAGGTACCGTGACGAAAGGGCTTGGGATAGAAAGGCTTCAGCTTATGCAGAAGTAATTAGCGGTATAAAGAAATCAATAAGATACTCTGAGAGTTTTAAGGCAATGTACGACTCTCAGAATAACGGCGACTACGACAGTACCCTACCCAAGCTCTTAAAGGAATCACAATCAGCAAAAGAAGACATTGAGAAAACCACCGACAGCCACTTTATCTTCCTTAGCGACAAAGCCATCAATAAAATTGAAGCTTACCTTTATGACGATTCACATTTACTTCCTGAGCTTTCGAGTGAAGAGTTAGCAGAAGAAGACACAATCAAGCACAAGCAGCTTCTTAGGGAATTAGTGGAAATATCTCAACAAGAGCTTTCTCATCCTTTGTCTCATTTATACAGCCGCTTAAAGCAAGCATTTTCTGCAACCTTAAATTTTTTTAAATCCTCAAAGTCTGGCTAAAACGCCCCCAAAGGGGGGGGCGCGCTGGATCGAACACAAAACCGATCTATCTCGGTCCGTGTGCTGTTGCGTTTTGTTGCCCTAAAGCAACGCCGCCTCTCTAAACAGCTCGTCCACCCCCTCCTGCGATAACCCCAACGACCCATACAGCACATTCACCCACGGCGCTGAGCGCTCAATCGTGGTGGCATACTCCCACTCGATCTCAGCCACCTGCCGCTGCTGCTCGTCTTCAATCGCTGCGATGGCATCGGCAACGCCAGTCAGCAGGCCATGCTTGGCCAGCACAAGACGCGCCTGCCGTGGCGTGATGAATGCACTCTCCCGCCAACGCTCTAGCTGCTCCGTTTCGCTTTTGGGCAAGATCACGTTCGCATCATTTAACCAGCTCATGCGTTTGGCTCCTCTTCGGCGGTAGGCAGTGCATCATGCAAGGGCAGGTCGACAGTTCCACTGTGATTTTCTAGCAGGATTGGCTCAGGAAAACGCGTTGCATGCGGTGCCGTAGGCGCATGCCCTAACGTGATCGTGCACGCGTATTCGCTGCCTTGGCGGGTTACCTTGCCCAGTGCAGGGTGAATCGCTGTGGCACCATCGGGCAATTCGCGGAGGTCATAGTCGATGCCATCAACCGTTAATGTGGTGTTGTTGACGCTGACAGTCGTGGCGTTATCACGCACAACGGGCGATAGGTGTATCGTCAATTTCATAAAGCTCTCCAGTTGCCTATGGCGAGGTAACTAACGTTGAACTGAGCAGCGGTTAACATGGAAACAGCAATAGCGCGTATCGCCACCGAAGTTTCCAATGGAGACGCGGGCTTGATGGAGAACAAAGCACCTCGGGTACCTGAGCCATCTGCAACTGTGGTATCTAGCCCGTAAGGTGCCCCCAAAAACGGATGAGGAAACGTAATAGTTTCCGTGAAACCTGACGCATAAAGCGCCCCATAAGCTGCATCAATATTGAAGTTAACCGACTTATTGCCGTAGCAAATGAGGGTTCCGTTGGCGAACTTTAGATAAAAGCCGTTGGCGTTCTGCCCTGACTCAAAGAGCGCTCCAGAAGGAAAGCCATTGGCGAAGGCTACCGCGCCTAAAATTCGCTTGTGGTGCAGCAGCTCAAAGGGCTCGTAATCAGCAGGGTCGGTCGTTCCTCCCGAATTCACCCCGTAAACTACCCGTTTAGACGTGGGAAAAAACGATAAGATGGAATTGGTTGATGACCCTGGTGACGACAGGTTGATGGGTAAATGCGCGGCGTACTCAGCACCCGGCGAGTAAGACGGCGCTCCCGTCACGGTATCCGTAACCGGGCGATCAATGCCGTAAATGCCTCGACCTAGCCCTTTAAAGTTGACGCTCTCACCAGATCGAATATCACGGCCAACACTCCCTAGCCCTAACCCACCGATGGCGATTAGGTCACTATTAACCCCTCCTACAACACCACGGTCAGCGACATTGGATAAGGTTAGCGCGGATAGCAGGCTAGCCAGGTTGCCCACCGGCGCACTCGAAAGGTCATTGATCAGTGCCAAGTTACCAAGCGTCCCGCTCTGGCCTACGTCGATGCCAGCCTTCAGAAGGTTGATCAGCTCTTGCGTGAGTCGCCCGACCTCCGCGAGCCAGTCATTCGTTTGATCATAGTTGGTAGGTGCTGCCATTAGAGCGACTCCTTGAAGGTTTGGTATACCGCCTGCATGTGTGCGGCCGTGCTCGCGTTTCGAATACTCGCCTTGGCTTGGACGCGAGCTAATTCAATGTGGGTAATGCGCTGCTGCCAGCGTTGGTGATTGCGTAATACGGCTTGGCGTACGGTCTCGGCATCAGTGCCAAGGGCTGCCGCTTCTGCATTGATTAGCCCCCCACCCCCTACCTGTGCTTGGGAAAGCTTTTGGCGGTACATCTCCGCCTGAGCAGGATCAATCCATCGCTCATCGGCGGCAGCCTTGTCGATTACCGCCAAGTAATGAGCCTCGGCGTCATCGCGACATGCAAAGGTGCCAGCGTTAAGGGTCACCAAGAGTCACCTCCAATGTCGTATCAATAAGATGTGGGTGGCCACGCAGGTATATGGCGTAGGTGCCAGGCAGGTCGTACTGAATGAAGAGCGACCCCCCGTCCGTGGTAGCTTGCTGCCCATTCGTCATCACCCATATACCTGCAGGTAGACCGTTGATAGTGACCGAGAGGCCATTCACCACAGGCTGAGCGTTCAGCTCGCGTTTGGCGTGCAATGTCTTTGTAGCGACATCTACGTAATAGCGGGCATCATCAACGGGGGCAGTAATACGAATCGAACTTTTAGGGGCTTTGACTCTGAGAGGCTGCGAGACGATGCCAAAGATCACGCCATCGCTACCGAACACGGCGTAATGAGCTTGCTTGCCCATGGCTACCTCTTGGTGGATTGAACAATGAGTGATCGATTAGAGGAAAAACGGTAACTGTTGCCAGTCAACAACACTTGAAATTCGATCAAGCGCGAGCCCGTCCAACCGCTAACATCACACGCCCCAAACCACGAATCGTCTAAAGTGACGTTGGTCGTGCCACGGTCAGGCTCTTGCTTAATCTTCCCAAAGCTGTACACCACGCTGCCGTTAATCAGAATGCGAACCTGTGCATTGATGCTGGCGTTCGCCCCTGAGCGCGCCCCAAAAGCGGCCCCCACCAGCACCATCACGCGCCCGCCTTCCGCATTGAAATTCAGACTGGCGATAGTGCCCCATTCGTTAAATGGCGTGGATAGGCCAGACGACGCGGTAAACGATGAGGCGGTGGTCACGGCATTACCGGCAATCTTCAGCGTGTCCACTGAGGCATTGCCCAGCTTCGCGGTGTTGATGGCCGCGTTCTGAATATCTGCCGTACCAATGCTGACGTTCTGGATTTGTGCCCACTGAACCTGCAGCTGTTCCACCGCCAAATACGCCGCCTGCAGCTTGTCGTTTTGAAACACTAAGCTGCCGGTACTACTGCGCAGCTTGGTGATCGTCAGCGCATCGATAAACGCCTCGGGAATGATCACCCGCCCATCACTCACTACGAACGCGGTCACTAGCTGGTTATTGACCGGGTTAAGAATCGCAAACTGATTAGCAATGCCGATGATCTGCGCTTGCCCGCCAGCGACCTGAATACCTACCACCCCCCGAACGCCGTTGACGTTCACGGTGGTCACTGCTTGGGCCACAGCGCCTGTGTTTGAGTCGTAGACCGCCGACACTTCTTGCCTAACCTCTGCGAACTCGTCATCAACAGAGACTTCGAATGTGTCTAGACGACCAGCTAGTGCCTGTTGACTACTGCTAAGTGAGATGAGCTGACTGCTTACATAGGCTTGATTACCTAAAAAATCGGCACTCAACGTTGTAATCTGCTGCCCCAACGACCGCTCTTGATCTACCCGCACCACGTTTTCAACGTCTACCACCGCATTACCAAGCGCGTTTTGCGCCTGCAGCGTGGCGTTTTTAATCGCCTGGGCGAGCGTATCGAGCGCGATGGTCTGGCTAACGTTCTCGATGCTGACGGTGTTATCGCCCACGGTTGACGTTAGCGCGGTCACACTATTGGCGATGGCTTGCTGATCGTTGGCCAGCACCGCCAAGTCTTCCGTGAGCGACGCCGTTTTGCCGTTGAACGTGACTTCTAACTGCGTGATCTGCTGAGCCAGCGCGAACTCCTCGCTGACGCGCACGCTATGCTCCACATCCAGCACGGCATTACCGAGGGCGTTTTGTGCCTGCAGCACATTGGCTTGGATCTGCTGTTCCAGCGCGGTGAGCTCACCGTTAGCGAGGGCGTCGCGGGCAGACTGTAGAGCTTCGCTGGCATCGGCTCGGGTGCTATCCACCGTGATCGTTAGGTCGCCTACTGTGTCAGCCAGGCCGTCTAAATCACTTTGGAACTGATCAGCAATGCCGCCCGGCTTGTAGATCTCGTTTTCGAGGTAGGCGAACTCTTCATCAAAGTTGTTCGTTGTGACTACTTCCACGCGCAGGAATGGCGACGCACCGTAGGCATTCACACTCTGCACGAAGTAATAGTAGGTAGTAGCCGCTGACAAACCGGTGTGTGTGAACGTCAGGCCATCGCCCAGATACTCCGCCTGGGGCTGTGTCGCGGCTTCGGATTGCGTGACGTAAAAACGGTAGTGGCCACCGCCGAGTGACTCGCCTGGTGGCATCACTGGCACCAGGGTGACTTCACGGTTACCCACGGTAGTAATCACGCGGTCTGGCGTGGCAGGTACGTTTACGGTGAAGTTGATCACCGCAGGGCCAGACTGCCCCAACCGCCCACGCGCCCGCACTTCTGCTGTGTAGCTCCCCGCTTCTAGCCCGCCCACATCGCAGCGCTCTACGCCTGCGGGCACTTGGGCCGCTTGCACGGCTAAGCCTTCGCGCTTGATCACCACGTTGTAGTGCAGCGCGGCGTCTACCGGGTTCCACACCAAACGGCCTTGAATCACCTCGCCAACGTTTTGGAGCACGTACTGCAGGCCCGTAGGCGAGCCGATGCCGCCCGTGGGTAGCTGGATGAAGCCGAGGGGGTTGAAGGGTTGGCCCACGGCATCATCGTAGATCTCGGGCTGTTCCTGCTGCAGCGTGACGCGGCAGCCGTTTTCCCCGCTGAAGTCCCAGTCAACGACGCGAAACTCACCGCTGATATTCAGCGTGGGGAGTGCGACTTGCACCACGCGGCCCGGGCGGCAGGCGTAGCCCCGGAAGTTCAGCGGTAGCTCTAACGTACCCCCGGCCCGCTTGCGGCGTAGCGCGATGTTAGCAAGGCGCTGCGCTTGATACGGGCTGCTGACGAAACGGAGGTCTAGCGTGTCCTCGATCTCCTCACCATCTTCGGCCACCCACTCGGCCACGCTCACCGCTGGGTAGTCGGTTTCAGTCCAGCGCTGTTCCGGAGAGATAAACTTGCCGCGCATGGTGTTCACGGCATCGGCGCGGCTGACTTCGGTTTGCCCGGTAACGGTGCCAATCACCATGTCTTCATCGATGGTCAGCTCATAGGGGCCGTAGTACGCGCCCACCTGCAGGCCGAACTTTCCGCCCACCCGGATCAGCGAGCCCGCGCACGCGGACTCTAAATCAGCAAGCACGCGGTCTTTGCGCTCGTCGGCTTTGAAGCCTCCGGACACGGTATAGCGGCGCTCGGTGCTGCCGTCTGGGTTCGTAACGATCTCATCGCACACGTTGGCGGCATCGATGAACGTATCCCATAGGATCTCATCATCGGGCACACGCAAGCGGTGACGGATGTACCACAGGATGACCAGTGCCCCGTTATCGCTATATCCGCTGGTGTCGGTGCGCGGATCGTAAATATCACTGCGGCCACGGTACTCAAAGAGAAGATCCGGAATGCCACTGGCGAAGTAGTCCGGGTCATACTTGAGTGTGACGCGCACCCAAGAGAGATCACGGCCAATCTGGCTGTTTTGCCAGTCCGGGCTATTCGCCAGCATGTAGGCATCGGGGGCAGTGGCGCCGGTGATGAGCTGGTATTCGATGCGGTCACCAGCACTGGCCACTGGCTCTTGATCGACGTAGATCTGATCAAGGCCTGCGATGGTGCCCTCGGTCAGCACGTACACCAGGTGCAGCCGTTCGTTCTCTTGCTGCTCGCCCGGCTGCTCTTGCGCCCACGCCAACAGCGCGCCGGTACCGGCACGGCCAAATACATAGCGGGCGGGTTCTTTGGAGCTGCGGATAACCTGCTTTAGCTCATTGCCTGAGGAGGTCGCGCCCACGCTGGGGGGCTTGGGCATGAGCGCGCCAAACACCTTTTGCAGCGGCTTGGCGACGATGTTGAAAACTTTGGTGACCGCTTTAACTGCGCTACTCATTCCCGACGCTCCAGCAGATTAGCGGCTCAGCGCGCACGCGGTGCACACCGTCATCTGTTACCGCCCAAATGGCATTGGCCCACACCACACCCACGCAGCGGCCGTTATCGCTATCGAACAGCACCACGTCTCCCCGTTGCCGCATGGCCACCGGCACGCGCTTAAAGCAGGCATCCCACGCCCCCTCTAGGCTGCCGTGGGTATTACGCAGCACACGCTTTGCGCCGATCTCGGTGGTGTAGCGGCCCCGGTATTTCGCGGCGGGGTCAATGCCGCAAATGGCGATGCAGCAATCAGCGGCGAACAGGCAGCAATCAAATTCGCCCCACGAAAAAGGCCGCTCGGAAGCGGCCTTGATGGTGTTGTGAAGCTGGGTGGTCCAGTCTCTATAGCGTGGCATGGGTTACCTGTACGTGAAGTTGGGCGCGTCGCGCTTGGCCCCCCAGTAGATGGGCCAGTCTGAGAGCTGGGCAACGGCGAAAAAGAAGCGGTCATCTTGGTGACGGGAGCGGTGGTTCTCGTCGGTCCAGCGCTCGGTACCGCCGCGCTGCCAATCCACCATGCGATCGGTGATGGTCACGCTAATGGCGTTGTCGTCCTCGCTTCCGCCGTAGCTCAGGTTGGCGGCGTCCATCTTGCCGCTGAACAGAATGTCTGCCGCGTAGGTTCCGTCTTCGTCGTAGGCCACCACCATCAATTTACCGAAGCGCCCGCGGCAACGATCCTGTAGGGTTGCTGCTACTGTTGGTGCATCTAGACCCGAGAGAGTCAGCGTGACCGAAGAAGGCGAGCCACTATCTAACTGCTCTCTTGCTCGGGAAACAGCTGAGAAGTTTCCAACGCCCTCATAGGTCTGCCCATCAATCACTAGCGGGCCTACTCCGGTATGGGCTCGGGCCACGCCGTCTTTAAAGTGGAGTTCAGCGGCATGAACCAAACGTACAGTGGGCTTTGCTAACATTTCAACGACTGAATCACTAAATGGAAATACCTGCATTAGAACGCCTCTCTACACTCTAACGTGCCGCCCGCAATCAACGCCTGAACCGTTAACCGTGTATCGTCTCTAGTTAGTCGCATTACCGCATAGGGCTGCTGGTAATTAACGGTGGCACCATTAGCTGGCGGCATACGCAACCAGGGCGACACCGGCAACACAGCAATGCCCTGGGCATTACTGGTCACGTCCTTCAGCACTTCAAGGAGTTGGTCGTTAACAGTGATGTAATCCCCCATGCGCAACACGATAATGCTCGGACTCCAGTTGCGTGTAATAAGCTGCGCACCCGCTTGTCCACCACCATCTACCACCGCATTACCTACAAACGGCCCCGGTGGGCGCGTCCACGGTCTGAGCCGGAACGTGCCCGCCATGCCATGCAGGGAACCTAAAAAAGTGCTGAGTACCCGCTCTTTGTCCCGCTTCAAATTCCTAAAGGTCATTGAGCACAGCCAGAACGCACCAGGCTTAGAAACGATTTGCTGCGACTGTGAAAAAGGGCTGGTGAAAGCGAATGAATTAAACGACCTTCCCCAGTCCATCGTCGCGGGCTGCAGCTCGCTAGGCCATTCAATCATGCTCATACCCCCAAAGATCGGCGCAGATAACCGTTATTCGCAAAGTCCTCAGCAACCAGCCGATAGCCTTCCTCTGCCCCCCGCCGGGCTTGTTCACGGACATCAGCAGGATTGGTTGCACCACGCGCATCAACATTGATAACAGGTGCGGCACTTGCCGCTTTTTGGCCGGATAAAACGGGCGCTTTCGTGCCCACGGCACCACCCCGCGCAAAACCATTCATACCTTTTCGCAGCGCTTCGACGGTGCTCAATCCCCCAGCACGTAATACATCTTCTTGACTCCACACCACTTCACCGCGGTGCACGATTCCCGCCGGCTCATACTTCCCCCCGGGCCCGGTGTAACCACCGTCTGAAAACCCAGTCAACGCTAACGTGCTAGATAGCGCCGCCGTAGAGCTAATACCAGCCATAGCCGGTGCTGAGTTCGCACCAAACGACGCAAGGGACGCCATGGCCGCTGCTGGAGCATAAGCCGCTGCCATACTGGCGCCTGTTGTGACAGCGCCCGCTATGGCAACGGCTTCAGAGCTTTTTCCAAGCGCAAGCTGCAGCGCCTGATTCATCGCCATTCGAATCCCGATGCGAGCAAGATCCGAGACGATCGAAGCTGCTAGCTCTCTAAAGGAAAACTCACCTGTCGAAACAAAGCTGAACAGCTGATCCTCTGTACTTCGAAGTGCGCTCACCATTGCCTGTTCTATTTGGCTCGCAGTGTTACTCGCTTCATCCATATACGTTTCTAGCCCACGCGCCGCACCATTCAGCCAACTCTCCTCAGCTGCTCGCTTTCGCGCTGCCGCTTGCTCAACCAGCGACACTTCTTCCTCCATGAGCTCCATAAGCAACTCACGGCGGGCTTCATACGCGCTTTCACTAATCCGCGTACTGTCATCTTCCTGCCGTTGATGAAGCTCGCGCATTTCATCGGCGTAGCGTTGGCGAACGCTGGCGATCTCGCGCATGACCTCGATTGCCTGATCGCTTCGGCCCACGGCGATAATGTCGATTTCCATGTCCTGCTGGCGAGCAGCCAAGCGAGCGCGCTCTGCGGCCTCAAACCGAAGTAGCTCTTGGGCTTCGATCGATTGCTTGGCCAGCTGCTCGCGTGTCGTTAACTCCTGCTCTAACTGCTGCAGGTGGCGGGCATGGGCTTGGCTGATCTCGCGTAGGCTGCCATTTTCAAGGTCGTACGCTAGTGCTGCCGCTCGGCTGTTGTCGCCATGCAGCGCAATCTGACGCTGCAGCGAAGCGGCCTGCTGTTCGTATGCCTGAACGATTCGCTCCGCGTTACGTTGCCCATCTCGGGCGGCATCCCGCGCTGCGTCGGCGGCTTTCTTACGCGCTTCTGAATTGGCTTGCTCCTGTTCAGCGGTTGCGGAAAGCCAAAGCGTATAGCCGCGCATTACATCGCTGACTTCCGGCCCCATGGCATCCAGGCGGCGGTTAGTTTGCCCCATCGCGGAAGGGTCCCGCAGGTTGGCGATCTGTTCGCGCAGCTGGTCGTTGTAACGCTGCCAGGCTTGCAGAGTCTTATCGCTAGGGGCGTTATTCTCAATACCGCTTCCCGCCCGCCCCGCCGCGCTGGCGGTTTCATCTAGCAGGCCGTTCAGGGTATCGATGCGCTCGCCAAACTCTTCTGCATTGATATGACCATCTGAGAACTCAGCGGCCAGCAGGCGATATTCACGCATCACGCTATCATCGATACCGATGCGCGCCTGAACCTCTGTCAGCACACTGTCCATGCTGCGGGCGCCGGTCTTCACCTCCTCAAACATGGCGTTGACTTCATCAAAGAAGACACGCGCACTGGCACCATCCATATCGCTAAAGGCTTCACCCAACAGCCCTTGCCGGATGCTTTCCATGGCGCTTCGGGCTTTTTCCGCTTCCTCCTCTTGTCGATCGCCCCAACGAATCAGCGCCGCTTTTTGATTCTCAACCGTGAGCTCGCGGAACTGCTCGATCAGCGTATCCATAGGCTGTTCGATGTTCAGCAGCGAGGCGGCGGTTTCATCGGTGCGATCGCGGAACAGCATGAAGCTGGCGGCCGCACCGGCGGCCAACGTGATCAATCCAGCAGGCCCCGGCAGCAATGCCAACGCGGCTGCTTTGGCACGCCCGGCCAAACTGGTAGAGGCTGCCAGGCGTTGCTGAGCAGTGGCTTCCGCGTTGGTAGCTGCTGTGTGCTGTGCAGAGGCGGCGATAGAAGCCGCGCGGGCTGTGCCAAGGCGGGCCAACGCCGCCGTGTGTTGATCGGTACCCCGTGTGGCTCGCTCGGCTGCCATGGCCCGGCCTAACTCACGCTTGCTAGCAGTGGCCTCAGCAGCGGCTAGGCGAACCGTGGCGGCGGCAGCTTGCTGCTGGGCAGCGGCGTAGGCAATCTGTGCCTGGGTGTTTTTCACAAACTCAAGGGCAGCCGCACCGGCGGTAATCGCCAGATTGCTCATGTAGCGGGCCAAGCCCATGGCGGCAAACACACCGGCCACCGCTACCACGTTCTCGATATTATCGGCTAGCAGTTCGATGCCACCCGCCAGCGTGGCTGTGGTGCCATGGGCCTCATTGGCTTGGCCGATATAGACCATAAAGCTGTCTTTGAGTACCTGAGTGGCGTCTTCCACCGAGGTGGGCATTTCATCCAGCTCTTGGCGAAGATCACCCAACGACGCCTGCAGCGCCCGCATTACCACATCGGCGGTTAGCTCGCCTGCCGTCGACATCTCTTGAAGCTTGCGCGTTGTTACTCCCAACCCTTCTGCCAAGGCTTGCTGCAAACGCGGGGCGTTTTGAATCACCGCATCAAAGGCATCGCCTTGCAGCTTGCCTGCGATCATCGCTTTGCCGAACTGGTCGATCAGTGAGGTGGTGGCCTGCATGTTGGCACCACTGATGACAAGGCCAGCGCTCAAGGCTTCCGTTAGGTCGAGCACTTCTTCCGTCGCGAAGCCCAGCTCTTTCAAGGGGCGCACCGAGTTCACGAACAGCTCGCTGTTATCCATCAATGCTTTGTAGGTAACGCGGCTCACCTGCTGCAAGCGCTCCTGCACTTGGGCGTATTCCCGCTCCCCTTCGGTGGCTAGGCGGATGCGCGAGGCCATTTGCCCGTAGGCATCGGCGGTCTGAATCAACGCCCCCACGGCAAAGGCACCGGCCAGCACGCCCGCCATGCCCACCGCCGTTTGGCGGATCTCCAACATCTGTGCATTCAGCGCCCGCAGATTAGTTTGGTTGCGCTGCAGGGCCAGATCCTGACGACGCGCACCGCCTTCCATGGTGCGGTAGTAGTCGGTGCCCATGCGTGAGGCGCGGGCCATCTCGCGCTGGTAAACACTAGAATCAGCGCTAATACGCACAATCAATTCACGCAGGGACGCAGAGGCCATACTTTTCTCCAGGCGTAAAAAAACCCGCCAGTGGCGGGTTTTTTTAACGTTATTCGCTAATCACACACTTACTTGAACAGACCGGTGCCGGTACGTACATCCGATTCAGTCATTGAGTAGCGCGCAACAGTATCGTCTTCAAACATGACGGTCAGCTTTTTCTGTGTGCCAGACGCAGAAGTACCGAACCAGTTAACGACGGGAATATAAGCGACAGCATCAGCAGACATATCAGAGAACGCGTATTCCCAAATCTCTCTGCCACCATCAGTAAAAGAAGTGTCGTAAGGCGCGCCAAACACCTCCATCACTTCAGACTTAGTCGTTTCGCCTTCAACGATATACGATGAGACTGAACGCTCATCATGGTCACGCAGTGAGTCATTACCTGACGTTGCACACCCCGTTAGCAACGCTGCACAGATAGCGATCATGGCTAATTTTTTCATTATGTTCCCTTATATGATTTTCTTAAGCCCATTTCAGGCGGGAGTATTAAATCATAAACAAAGCCCATAATAAAAATTGACAAGACTAATTAGCCCTCTGCTAACGCCGCAAACAACGTTTCCAGCGCCTCATCATCTTCAACGCCTTCGGTGGTGTCGCTACCTCCCCAGTCGATCAGCACGTCTTCAAAATCGACCTTCGCGCCTTGGGACTGGTACACGGCGGTAGCGATCTGCGCGGCGTGCACGTCGCCGCGGCGGTCGCTGATGGGTGACAGCTGATCAAACGCCATCCACTGAATCAGCTCGCGGGCTGTCATAGGGGCGTGTTGCCCTGCCAGCTCTGCAAGGGTTTTGCCCAGCCGTAACGCCAGGGTCATCTGAAACAGAAGCCCCGGCTGGTCGGTTAGTTTTTTTTTGCGTCCTCGACGGGGGTGGCGGTGGTCAGGCCGGAGAGCTCGAACGCTGCGTTCAAGAATCGGCCATACACCGGCCCCCAACTGGCGGCCACGCTTTCCACGTCTTCATCGCTGAAAATACGGTCATAGGTTTGCGGGTCGATCAGTACACGGACCAGCATGGCCGCTTCAGGCGTGTGGTCGTCCAAGCGGCTGATACGTTCGCTCACGGCATCAGAGTTGTCTTCAGTGACCTCTTCGCCCGCTACCGCCTGCAGGCGGGCTTGCCACTCTAGCCAGTCATCGGCACCTGGTTCGCGCACGATCACCTTGCGCTTGCTAGTCGGCACGGGCACTTCTTTGTGCCGATACCCCGCCAGGGGCTGCAGTAGCTCCTGGCGAAGGTTGTGGGCTTCGGGTTTTTTACGCGCTGCCATAGATTAGGTTCCTGCCGGTGGCGTCGGGGCTGGTTCGTATACTGGCTTGCCAATCACTCGCAGGTTGAAGGTGCCGCTAGCCACGCCGTTTTGGGCAAGGCTCCAGCTGTCTTGACGCACCTGCACCAAAAGCTTCACGGAGTTGCCAGACTTGAACGTGATGTTTAGTAGACGCAATGAGTCGTCGGCATCCGCCGTACGCAGGCTGTCCTGCCCCTCGTCTTCTGGTTTCCAGTTGCCGCTGATGGTGAGCTCGCCCATACCGCGCAAGCCGTTCTCCATCTCCTGCTCATCGCTCTCCAAAACAGTCATATCGAGATCTGACTTTTGCCCACCGGTGTAGCTGATCTCTTTGGCCGTGGTGGAGATTTTCTTCTGCTCACCCTCCGCCACCGTGGCGGTGATATCGGCGACAGCAGTGGCGCTAACCCACACGATGGTACCGGCGGTTAACTGGTATTTAGCTTTACGTGCCATGGTGGCCTCCTAGGATCGAGTAGGAGGGGGAGTCGCCTCCCCCGTCCTCTCACACCACCGGGCAAACGGATCCGTACCACGGCGGTTCCTGTCCCCCATTATCGGGCTGAGCTTCGTTCCGCTGAATTCGCTCGCCT